>NZ_SSOH01000031.1:0-63091 GCF_029873155.1 Pseudomonas sp. BN515
CCGGCTGCCGAGAGCATCGATCTCAGCCTGGATGCGCCGCTGGAGCTGGCCGAAGCCACTGTAGCCCCGGCCGCCGAAGGCGAGCTGCTGGTCTCCGACGACAATTGGAGCCTGGGTGAGCTGGAAGCCGAACCGGCTGCCGAGAGCATCGATCTCAGCCTGGATGCGCCGCTGGAGCTGGCCGAAGCCACCGTTGCCCCGGCCGCCGAAGGCGATCTGCTGGTCTCCGACGACAACTGGAGCTTGGGCGAGCTGGAAGCCGAGCCGGCTGCCGGAAGCATCGATCTCAGCCTGGACATGCCACTGGAGTTGACCGCAGCGGCTGCTCCCCTGGCTGACGACAACACCTGGAGTCTGGAGGACCTGACCGCCGACGCGGCGGACCTCGTTATCGTGCCCGCCCTGGATACACCGACCAAGCCCGAGGCCATTGCTTCCCTGGAGCTGGAGTCCGTGTTGCTGCCGGTAGGCGAAGCCCTGCCCAGCCTCGATCTGGACGAACTGGAAAGCCTGCCCGCCGAAACCGAAGTACCGGTCGCAGGCGATGGCGAACTGCTGAACCTCAGCCTCGACGAGCCGCTGGAGTTTGACGAAGGCCAGCCGTTGCCGAGCTTCGATCTGGCCGACCTGGAAGAGCTTCCGCCTGCCTTGCCGGGCGATCCGCCGGCACTGGAAATGTCGCTGGAGAACTTCGAAGCGCTGCCCAGCCTGGACTTCGACGAGCTGGACAGCCTGCCAGGCGCCGAGCCGGTGGCTGAACTGGACGCCTTGAATCTGGAAGACCTGCCGGCGCCCCTGGAGTGGGACGAAGCCGCTCTCGCCGAGCTTGGCCTGCCGGAAGTGGAACTGCCCAGCGCACCGCTGGAAGAACCTGTTGTGGCGCCCGCCGCCGAGCGGCCGCTGTCCCTCGCCGAGGTGATGGCAGCGCCGGTGCCGGCATTCAACCCGCCGGCCCGCGACGTGCCGCCGAGCCTGCTGCCGCCGCCCGCCGACGAAGAACCGATAGACGACGAACTACAGGAAGTCTTCATCGAAGAAGCCGGCGAAGTGCTGGAGACCCTGGCTGAATACCTGCCACGCTGGCGGGCCGACAGCAACGACCGCGACTCGCTGGGTGAAGTGCGTCGCGCCTTCCACACCCTCAAGGGCAGTGGACGCATGGTCCGTGCGTTGATCATCGGCGAGCTGTCCTGGTCGGTCGAGAACCTGCTGAACCGCGTGCTGGACCGCAGCATCGAAACCGATGAGCCGGTGTATCAGGTGGTCCAGGACGTGGTCGACCTGCTGCCCGCCCTGGTCGAGGAGTACGCTGCCAAGGCCCAGCGCCAGCGCGACGACGTCGACCTGCTGGCCGCCACGGCCCATGCCCTGGCCAAGGGGCAGATCCTCCCAAAATCTGAAGCCCCGGGTTCAGAGCAGGCCGTCGAGCCCGCGGGCGAGCTGCATGCTCCTGTCATCACCGAATCCGGTGAGGCCATGGACCCGCAGTTGCTGGAAATCTTCCGCAACGAGGCGGAGCTGCACCTGGAAACCCTCGCCGGCTTCATCAAGGCTTGCGACCAGGAGTTGCCCCAGGCGGTCAACGATGACCTCCAGCGTGCCCTGCACACCCTCAAGGGCAGTGCGCACATGGCCGGCATCATGCCCATCGCGGAAATCGCCACGCCCCTGGAAAAACTGGCCAAGGAATACAAGACCAACCTGCTCAGCATCGACCTGTCCGAGGCCGAGCTGCTGCATGAGGCGCTGAACCTGCTGCGTCAGGGCGTGGCCCAGCTGGACAGCACGCCGCTGGCGCCGGTCCCCGGCAGCGAGGCGCTGCTGGAACGCATCCGGAAGCTGCATCAGGACCGCCTGGATGCCGCCAACGCCGCGCGCCGAGACGACAAGGGTGAGACACGCGACCCGCAGATGATCTCCCTGTTCCTCGCCGAGGGCATGGACATCCTGCTGGACGCCGAAGACCTGCTGCGCCGCTGGCGTGAGCACCCGGCCGAGCGCCAGGAGCTGGGCGCACTGCTGGAAGAGCTGACCACCCTCGGCCGTGGCGCCGAGATGGCCGAGCTGCCGCAGATCGAAGAACTCTGCGAGGCCCTGCTGGATGTCTATGGCGCGGTCGATGAAGGCAGCCTGCCGGTCAGCGAGCGTTTCTTCGACGAAGCCGAAGCGGCCCACGAGGCCCTGATCAGCATGATGGATCAGGTGGCCGCTGCGCTGGAGGTCACGCCTCAGCCCGAGCGCGCCCAGGCCCTGCGCGACCTGTTGCAGGAAGTGGTGGACCCGGCGGCCCTGGCGCTGCTGGAGCCCGGCATCCCGGATCTGGAGATCGAAGAGCTGGACGCGGATACCGCCGACTGGGCGCGTGCCGGAGACAATCCGCCGTTGCCGGAACAGGCGGAAGAAGCCCAGGTACTGGAGGACGTCGCGCTTCCCGAGCTGGCTTCCTTCGAACCCGAGGAGCTGCCCGAGGCTGCACCGCTGGACCAGGTCCCGGCCACGCTGGACGAAGAAATGGTGTCCATCTTCCTCGAAGAGGCGGTGGATATCCTCGACAGCGCCGGCAAGGCCCTGGAACGCTGGCTGGGCGAGCCGGGCAACAACCCGGCACTGCTGGCCCTGCAACGTGATCTGCACACCCTCAAGGGCGGTGCACGCATGGCCGAGATCCGTCCCATCGGCGATCTCGCCCACGAGTTGGAGTCCCTTTACGAAGGGTTGGTGGATCGTCGCTACAGCCATTCGCCGCGTCTCGCCGGCCTGCTGCAGGCCAGCCATGACTGCCTGGCCTCGCTGCTGGAACAGCTCCAGGCGCGCCGCGCCCTGTCCGACCCGCTGCAACTGATCCAGGACATCCGTGGCTTCCGCCAGGGCGGTGCGCAGAGCCTGTCGGCCGCTGTGGTGCAGCCGCTGCCCGAATCCGAAGCCTTCGATGCGTTGGACTTCGAGTCGGAGGGAGGCGCTGACCTGGGCGAATCGCCGGAGGCCGCCAACGACGCGCAGGCGGAGGAAGACGACGAAGTCCTCACCGAGCTTGTCGCCGATGAGCCCGAGGCCGAGTTGCCGGCGCTTCGAGTTGCCGAAGAGCCGACCGCCTACGTCGTGCCCCAGGTCTTCGACAGCGACCAGGACCCGGAACTGGTGGAAATCTTCCTCGAGGAAGGTTTCGACATCCTCGACAGTGCCGGCGCCGCCCTGCAGCGCTGGATCGAGGATCCGGACAACAGCCTCGAAATCGAAGCCCTGCAGCGTGACCTGCACACCCTCAAGGGCGGTGCGCGGATGGCCGAGATCGGTCCCATCGGCGATCTCGCCCACGAACTGGAATTCCTTTACGAAGGCCTCTGCGGTGGTCGCCTGCGCGCCAGCCCGGCGCTGTTCGGCCTGCTGCAGTCCTGCCAGGACCGCCTGAGCGAAATGCTCGACGCAGTGCGTGTGCGCCGCCCGCTGCCGGATGGCCAGGCACTGATCGAAGCCATCAAGCACTGGCGCGCCAACCCCACCGAACAACTGAGCATGCCCACCGCGGTGCACTTGCAGCCGGTGGTCGAGGACGAACTGGAGACGGTGGCCGAGGCGGACATCCTCGATATCTTCCTGGAAGAGGCCGATGACCTGCTGGAGTCCATGGAAGCGGCCATCGGTCGCTGGGAAGAGGCTCGCGACGACGGCGTCCACGTGGACGAACTGCTGCGTGTACTGCACACCCTCAAGGGCGGTGCGCGCCTGGCCGGGCAGAAGCGCCTGGGCGACCTCACCCATGACCTGGAACAACACCTGATCGAGGCGCAGCAACAGGGCGCGCCCTGGCCGGAGAGCCTGTTCCTCGACGTGCAATCGGGCTACGAAGGCTTGCAGGCGGAACTGGAAGAGCTGCGCCAGCAACTCGACCGGAGCCTGGCCGAAGAACTGCCGGCGCCCACGCCGGCGCCGAGCCAGCCGGAACTGCCCCAACTGGCCGCGCCGATAGTCGCGGCCAGTGCTCAGCCCCTGGTGGTTGGCGAGGAGCGCGTGCTGCCCTTCGTCCAGCGGGCTCGTGAAGCCGCCCAGGAAGCCGCTGCCCGCCGTGCCCCGCAGGAACTGGTGAAAGTACCCGCGGAGCTGCTCGAAGGCCTGGTCAACCTGGCCGGTGAAACCTCCATCTTCCGTGGCCGCGTGGAACAGCAGGTCAGCGACTTCAGCTTCACCCTGAGCGAGATGGAAGCCACCATCGAGCGGGTGCGCGACCAGCTGCGTCGCCTCGATACCGAGACCCAGGCGCAGATCCTCAGCCGCTACCAGGCCGAGGCCGAGCGCGCCGGCTACGAGGACTTCGACCCGCTGGAAATGGACCGCCACTCGCAGCTGCAGCAGCTGTCGCGGGCGCTGTTCGAATCCGCGTCCGACTTGCTCGACCTCAAGGAAACCCTGGCGGCGAAGAACCGCGATGCGGAAACCCTGCTGCTGCAACAGGCACGGGTGAACACCGAGTTGCAGGAAGGCCTGATGCGTACCCGCATGGTGCCCTTCGACCGCCTGGTGCCGCGTCTGCGCCGGATCGTCCGGCAGGTGGCCAGCGAACTCGATAAACAGGTGGAATTCGTCGTCGGCAACGCCGAAGGCGAAATGGACCGTACCGTGCTGGAGCGCATGGTGGCGCCGCTGGAACACATGCTGCGCAACGCGGTCGACCACGGCATCGAGAATGCCGAGGCACGCCGTGCTGCCGGCAAGCCTTCGAGCGGCACCATTCGCCTGAATCTCGGTCGCGAGGGTGGGGATATCGTCCTGACCCTGGCCGACGACGGCGCCGGCATCAAGTTCGAAGCGGTGCGCCGCAAGGCCATCGAGCGCGGCATGATGGACGCCGAGTCCGACCTGTCGGACCACGAAGTGCTGCAGTTCATCCTCGAACCGGGCTTCTCCACCGCCGACAAGGTCACCCAGATTTCCGGCCGTGGCGTCGGCATGGACGTGGTGCATTCCGAGGTGAAACAGCTCGGCGGCACCATGAGCATCGACTCGACGCCGGGCGAGGGCAGCCGCTTCCTCATCCGCCTGCCGTTCACCGTGTCGGTGAACCGCGCGCTGATGGTGCTCTCCGGTGAGGATCTCTACGCCATCCCGCTGAACACCATCGAAGGTATCGTGCGGGTTTCGCCTTACGAGCTGGAAACCTATTACCAGCCGGACGCACCGCGCTTCGAGTACGCCGGGCAGAACTACGAGCTGAAGTACCTGGGCGACCTGCTGGACAATGGCCAGCAGCCCAAGCTGGTGGGCCAGAGCCTGCCGCTGCCGGTGATCCTGGTGCGCTCTTCCGAGCACGCCGTGGCCGTGCAGGTGGACGCCCTGGTGGGTTCCCGCGAAATCGTGGTGAAGAGCCTCGGCGCGCAGTTCGCCGGGGTCCACGGTATCTCCGGCGCCACCATCCTCGGTGACGGTCGCGTGGTGGTGATTCTCGACCTGCTGGCGACCATCCGTTCGCGTCACGCGCACCTGGTGCAGCCGCTGCCGCGTTCGGCCAACGTCAACCTGCTGCCTGCGGAGATGGACGTCGAACGTCCGCCGCTGGTGATGGTGGTGGACGACTCGGTGACCGTACGCAAGGTCACCAGCCGCCTGCTGGAGCGCAACGGCATGAACGTGCTCACCGCCAAGGACGGGGTAGATGCCATTGCCCTGCTGCAGGAACAACGTCCCGACATCATGTTGCTGGACATCGAGATGCCGCGCATGGACGGCTTCGAAGTGGCGACTCTGGTGCGCCACGACGAACGCCTGAAGGACCTGCCGATCATCATGATCACCTCGCGTACCGGCGAGAAACACCGCGAGCGCGCCATGGCTATCGGCGTCAATGACTACCTGGGCAAGCCCTATCAGGAGTCCTTGCTGCTCGAAACCATCCAGCATCTGGTCAAACGGACATGACAGAGAAGACTTCCGCACGCATCGCCGTGCTCGCCGATACCTCGTTGCAGCGCCATGTGCTGCAGCAGGCGCTAACCGGAAACGGCTACCAGGTGGTGCTCAACAGCGACCCCGCCCGCCTCGACGAGGAGGCCCTGGGCGCCTGCGAAACCGACCTCTGGCTGGTGGATCTGGCCCTGTCCGAAGACTCGCCCCTGGTGGACAACCTGCTGGAACACGCCAGCGCACCGGTGCTGTTCGGCGAAGGGCACGCACCCGAGCGCCATTCCGAGCACTACCCGCGCTGGGAACGGCGCCTGTTCGGCAAGCTGAAGAAGCTGGTGGGTGATCCGGCGGTGGCGGTCGGGCCGAGCCTGGAAACCCTGCTGGCCGAGGCGCAGCGCCCGTCCCGCCTGGAGCTGCCCAGGGCGCTTGCCGATACCCCGCTGGTGGCGGGCGAGCCCGCACGCCAGGTTTGGCTGCTGGCCGCTTCCCTCGGTGGTCCGGCGGCGGTCAAGGCGTTCCTCGACGCGCTGCCCGGCGGCCTGCCTATCGGGTTCATCTATGCCCAACACATCGACGCCAGCTTCGAGGGCGCACTGCCCCAGGCAGTCGGTCGCCACAGCCAGTGGCACGTCAACCAGGCCCGCCATGGCGACGCCGTGCGCTGCGGCGAAGTGGTGGTCGTGCCCATCAGCCGCGAGCTGAATTTCGCCGACGACGGCCGCATGCAGGTGGGCGAACGCCCCTGGCCGGAACCCTACAGCCCGTCCATCGACCAGGCCATGCTCAACCTTGCCCAGCACTTCGGTGCCCAGTGCGGCGTCATCGCCTTCAGCGGCATGGGTAGCGACGGCAGTGCCGCCGCCGCCTACCTGCGCCGCCAGGGCGGGCTGATTTGGACCCAGAGCGCCGAATCCTGCGCCTGTTCGAGCATGCCCGACAGCCTGCGTGAAGGGGGCTACAGCGGCTTCAGCGGCGACCCGCGCGAGCTGGCCGCCAAGCTGGTCGAACATCTGGCCGCGCAGTTCAGCTAACCCAGGATTTCCCATGAGCCAAGCCGTTACCACCCAGAACAGTGCCGCCAGCCTTACCGGGCTGCTGCTGCCGCTGTCCGACCGTACCCTGCTGGTGCCCAACGTGGCCCTGGCTGAACTCATTCCCTACCGTGCGCCCCAGGCGACTCCGGGTCTGCCCGCCTGGCTGCTGGGCCAGGTGGCCTGGCGCGACCTGCGCCTGCCGCTGCTGTCCTTCGAAGCTGCCGCAGGTGGTGAAGTGAAGGTGGGATCGGGTGCCCGGGTGGCGGTACTCAACGCCCTCGGCGGCCGTCCGCACGTGAAGTTCATCGCCTTGCTGCTGCAGGGCATTCCCCGCTCGCTGAAGCTGGAAAACGACCTGCGCCGCGCCAATGCACCGCTGTCGATCCTCGAGCTGGATTCGGTGCAGCTGGGGACCGACGTGGCGAAGATCCCGGACCTGATGGCCCTGGAGCAGATGCTGGCGGATGCCGGACTGATCTGAGCACCGTAGGTTGGTCCGAGCGTAGCGAGGCCCAACGTTTCTCCGGTTATGCCGGTCGTTGGGCTTCGCGTAGCCCAGACCAACCTACGTCAGCTAGAAATCGCCCCAGAGTTGCTGTGCCACGCTGAGCGCCACCACCGGCGCCGTTTCGGTGCGCAACACCCGTGGCCCCAACCGTGCAGCGTGGAACCCCGCCGCTTTCGCGGATTCGACCTCCGCTTCGGAGAGGCCGCCCTCGGGGCCGATCAGGAAGGCCAGGCTGCCCGGCCTGGCATGGCTCGCCAGGGGCTCGGCCACCGGATGCAGGACCAGCTTTAGATCCGCCTGAACGTCGCGCTGCCAATCGGCCAGCGTGACCGGCGCATGGATGACCGGCAGCACCGAGCGGCCGCATTGCTCACAGGCGCTGATGGCGACCTGGCGCCAGTGGGCGAGGCGCTTGTCGGCGCGTTCGTCCTTCAGGCGCACTTCACAGCGCTCGCTGACGATGGGGCTGATCTCGGTTGCGCCAAGTTCAGTGGCCTTCTGGATCGCCCAGTCCATGCGCTCGCCGCGCGACAGGCCCTGACCCAGGTGAACCCGCAGGGGCGACTCGGCCATCCCGGCAAAGGCTTCGCGCAGCTCCACCCTGGCGGCCTTCTTGCCCACCTCGATCAGTTCGCCGAGGTACTCCTGTCCGGAGCCGTCGAACAGCTGCACGGCATCGCCCGTGGCCAGGCGCAGGACGCGGCCGATGTAGTGGGCCTGGGCTTCGGGCAGCTCATGCTGGCCAAGGGAGAGCGGGGCATCGATGAAGAAGCGGGAAAGGCGCATGGGCGTTCGGGCAGAGGTGGGACAGGCGCGCAGTTTAAGGCCTGGCGCGCCGTCCGTGTTACTTGTCAGCCCGGGTCTCGGTGATTCGGATGCAGGTCCGTCGTCACCGACACGCTCACCGAGTCGCGGGTAGCGATGTCGATGCCTTCGCTGGCCACCTCGGCAAGGAAGTCGATCTGCTCTTCAGTGATCACATAGGGCGGCAGGAAATACACCACGTTGCCCAGCGGACGCAGCAGCGCACCGCGCTCCAGGGCGTGCTGGAAGACCTTCAGGCCGCGGCGCTCCTGCCAGGGGAAGGGCGTCTTGCTGGCCTTGTCCTGGACCATTTCGATGGCCAGCACCATGCCGGTCTGGCGCACTTCCGCCACGTTCGGGTGGTCCGCAAGATGGGCGGTTGCCGTCGCCATGCGCATGGCCAGCTTGCGGTTGGCTTCGATCACCTTGTCCTGCTCGAAGATGTCCAGGGTTGCCAGGGCGGCGGCGCAGGCCAGCGGGTTGCCGGTGTAGGTGTGCGAATGGAGGAAGGCGCGCAGGGTCTGGTAGTCGTCGTAGAAGCCCTGGTAGACGGTCTCTGAGGTGAGTACCGCAGCCATCGGCAGGTAACCGCCGGTGAGGGCCTTGGACAGCACCAGGAAGTCCGGGGCGATGCCGGCCTGCTCGCAGGCGAACATGGTGCCGGTGCGGCCGAAACCCACGGCGATCTCGTCGTGGATCAGATGCACGCCATAGCGGTCGCAGGCCTCGCGCAGCAGCTTGAGGTACACCGGGTGGTACATGCGCATGCCGCCGGCGCCCTGGATCAGCGGCTCGACGATGACAGCGGCGACCTCTTCATGGTGTTCGGCGAGGGTGCGTTCCATGTGGGCGAACATGGCGCGGGAGTGTTCTTCCCAGCACATGCCCTCGGGGCGCAGGAAGCAGTCCGGGCTCGGCACCTTGAGGGTGTCCAGCAGCAGCGACTTGTAGGTCTCGGTGAAGAGGGCGACGTCGCCCACCGACATCGCCGCAACGGTTTCGCCGTGGTAGCTATTGGTCAGGGTGACGAAGCGTTTTTTGCGTTCCAACCCCTGATTGCGCCAGAAGTGGTAGCTCATCTTCAGCGCCACTTCGATGCCGGAGGAGCCGTTGTCGGCATAGAACACCCGATCCAGCCCCTTGGGGGTGATCTTCACCAGGCGCTCGGACAGTTCGATCACCGGCTGGTGGCTGAAGCCGGCGAGGATGACGTGCTCCAGCTGGTCCACCTGATCCTTGATGCGCTGGTTGATGCGCGGGTTGGCGTGGCCGAAGACGTTGACCCACCAGGAGCTGACGGCATCCAGGTAGCGCTTGCCCTCGAAGTCTTCCAGCCACACGCCTTCACCTCGGCGGATCGGTACCACCGGCAGGCGTTCGTGATCTTTCATCTGGGTGCAAGGGTGCCAGAGCACAGCGAGGTCGCGTTGCATCCAGTCGGCATTGAGGCCCATGACTCGTTCTCCTGTAGCGATCGGCGAAGCCTATGCAATGAGGCTGGCCCGGACAAGCAGGACGCCATTCAACACGCGGAAGGCACTTCTGGCCGGGCCGTCGGGGCTGGCGTATCCTGCGCGCCAATTTCGAACGACGCTGCTTCACCGGGGGGATTCTTCATGCCTGCAGCCTGGCGCGCCTTGGCGCTGATCATCGTGGGAGGGCTCAGTGCGACGGCGCTGGCCAAGGACAAGCAGCCGACGGCTATCGTCATCGGCGGCGGCATGGCGGGCCTGACTTCGGCCTACGAGTTGCAGCAGAAGGGCTGGCAGGTCACCGTGCTGGAGGCCAAGCCGAGCATCGGTGGCCGCTCGGGCCTCGCTGCCAGCGAGTGGGTCGGCAGCGCCAAGCTGCAGCCGAGCCTGTATCGCTACCTGGACCAGTTCAAGCTGAAGGCCGTGTCCGCGCCGGAGTACGTGCGCAACCCGGGTTACCTGGTGAACGGCCGCTACTTCTCCGAAGCCGACCTGCTCAAGGAAGCGCCCAGCACCGTCGAAGGCCTGAAGCGCTTCGACAAGAGCCTGGACGACCTCGCGGCCTCGATCGACGATCCGATGAAGCCGCTGGCCAACCACACCCTGCAGACCCTCGATTCCATCTCCGTTGCCCGTTGGCTGGAGAAGCTGAACCTGGCGCCCACCGCCAAGGCCCTGGTGGATCAGCGCATCCGCTCGCGCTATGACGAGCCGTCGCGCCTGTCGCTGCTCTATCTGGCCCAGCAAGCTCGCGTCTACCGTGGCCTGCCGGATACCGAGATGCGTGCAGCACGCCTGCCTGGCGGTAGCCAGGTCCTGGCCCAGGCCATGGCCAAGCAGATCAAGACCATCAAGACCAACGCCCGCGTTTCCGCCATCGTGCAGGAGCAGGAGGGCGTCACCGTCAAGGTTGGCGGCACCGGCTACAAGGCCGATTACGTCGTGCTCGCGGTGCCGCTGCCGGCGCTGGGCAAGATCAGCATGACCCCGTCCCTTTCTGCGCTGCAGCTGCGTGCCCTGAAGGACATCAACTACGGCTGGCGCGACCAGATGCTGCTGCAGTTCAAGAAACCGGTCTGGGGCAAGAGCCGCCTTTCCGGCGAGGTCTATAGCGATCAGGGGCTGGGCATGCTCTGGGTCGAGCCGGCCCTCAAGGGCGGTGCCAACCTGCTGATCAACATTTCCGGCGACAACGCGCGCCTGCTGCAGGCCTTCGGCGACCGGCAGATGGTCGACCAGGTGCTGATCCGTTTCGACAAGCACTTCCCGGGCGCCCGCGAGCAGTTCAAGGGCTTCGAGCTGCGTCGCTACGGCAAGGACGCCCTGGCGGGCGGTGCCTACCTGGCCTACGGCCCGGGCGAGATCAGCCTCTACTGGCGCATGTGGGAGCAGCCCCTGGGTCGAGTGGTATTCGCGGGCGAACACACCGACGCGCTCTATCCGGGCACCCTGGAAGGCGCGCTGCGCAGCGGCCAGCGCGCCGCCGGCCAAGTCATCGACCTGAAAGCCGGCAAGACCGTCGGCCCGGTGGAAGCGGTGGCCGAAGCCAAGCCGCAAGCCGCGCCCAGGGCGTCCACCAAGGAAGAGAAGAAGGGCTTCTTCTCCCGCCTGTTCAACTGATTCCAGCCCCGGGCGGCGAGCCATCTCGCCGCCTGTCCCCCCTGGCGCACCGCTCGGCCGCGCCCTACGAACTTTCAGACATTTCCTTCGACAAAATCCTGCAAAGCTTCATTCGTTATAAAGATCGTATTACTCGATATTTCAAAGCGAAATTTTCCGCTTTAATTCGATAGATTTGCCGCTAGGCTAAATCACTCGCGTTTACCCAGCCTGTGTTTCCAAGGATTCATTTCATGCAATGGCGTAACTCCCCGTCCCGCTTCGGCCTGGTCAGTATCGTTCTGCATTGGGGGGTGGCCATCGTCTTCGTCGGCCTGTTCGCCCTGGGCCTGTGGATGGTCGGTCTGAACTACTACAGCAGCTGGTACAAGACCGCTCCGGATATCCACAAGGGCATCGGAATCCTGCTGTTCCTGGTGATGCTGGCGCGCCTGGCCTGGCGTTTCGTCAGCCCGCCGCCGCCCGCCCTGCCCAACCATGGACCTATGACCCGCCTGGGTTCCAAGGTCGGCCATCTGGTGCTCTACGTCGGTCTGTTCGCCCTGATGATTTCCGGCTACCTGATTTCCACCGCCGAAGGGCGCGGCATCGCCGTGTTCGGCCTGTTCGAGGTGCCCGCCACCCTGACCGCCATCCCCGACCAGGAGGATGTCGCCGGTGCGATTCACGAATACCTCGCCTGGGGCCTGCTGATCTTCGCCGGCATCCATGCCCTGGCCGCCCTCAAACACCACTTCATTGATCGCGACGCGACCCTGACCCGCATGCTCGGTCGTGCCGCCAAATAACGCCGCAACCTCTCAACAAGGAGATTCATCGATGCTGAAGAAAACCTTCGCCGCCCTGACCCTGGGTGCTGCGCTCTTCGCTGGCCAGGCGATGGCCGCTGACTACGTGATCGACAAGGAAGGCCAGCACGCCTTCGTCAACTTCAAGATCGGCCACCTGGGCTACAGCTACATCTACGGTACCTTCAAGGACTTCGACGGCAGCTTCAGCTTCGACGAGAAGAATCCGGAGGCCAGCAAGATCAAGGTCACCCTGAAGACCGCCAGCGTCGATACCAACCACGCTGAGCGTGACAAGCACATCAAGAGCGGCGACTTCCTGAACGTCAGCAAGAACCCCACCGCCACCTTCGAGTCCACCGCGGTCAAGTCCACTGGCCAGGGCACTGCCGACGTGACCGGCAACCTGACCCTGAACGGCGTGACCAAGCCGGTGGTGATCAAGGCCAAGTTCGTTGGCCAGGGCGACGACCCGTGGGGCGGCTACCGCGCCGGCTTCGAAGGCACTACCACCATCAAGCTGAAGGACTTCGCCATCCAGAAGGACCTCGGCCCGGCCTCCCAGGAAGCCGAGCTGATCATCTCCTTCGAGGGCGTGCGCTCCTAAGCGTGCCTTCCCGCCGTAGTAAAACGCCGGCCCAGTGCCGGCGTTTTGCTGTCCGGACCTGCATCACCCCGGAAATGAAAATGTCGACGCCGAGCCGGTGTTTTCATGGGCTCGTAGGATGGGTGGAGCGGAGCGATACCCATGCGGACAGGGCTGATGGGTATCGCGCAGGGACCGCATGATCCGAAAACGAAAACGCCGGCACTTGGCCGGCGTTTTCATGAGCGGGTGAAACTCAGCGATTGCGGGTCAGCAATGCCGGCTTCTCGCCGCGCGGGCGGTTGCTCTGTTGCAGTTCGTCCAGCTGCTCCGGCGTCGGGTAACGGTCGGCGCGGGACTCTTTCATGATGATCTTCGGTGCCGGCTTGTTGGCACGCGGATCCTGCACGGCAGGCTCGTCGCGACCACGGGACACCAGTTGATCGTCACCACGGCGCTGGCTGTTGCCACGACCCTTGGCCGCCTTGCCTTGGCCCTGACCCTGGCGCGGTTGGCCCTGCTTCTGGCCGCCCTGGCGTTGGCCCTGGTTGCTGCCACTGCCCTGGCCTTGGCCGCGGCCCTGACCACCGCCGCTACGACCTTGTCCCTGACCGCCACCACTACGGGCCTGACCTTGCTGGCCTTGTCCCTGCTGGCGCTGGCCCTGGCCTTGACCCTGGCCACCACGGCGCTGGTTGCGACCCTGGCTCTGGCCTTTGGGCGGATAGGGGCTGACGTAATCGGCGCGATTACCGAAGTTGTCCACGTCGTCGTCGAGGAATTCTTCCGGATCACGATCAGCTGCCGGCTGCGGCGGGCGCGCCTGCTTCGGCTGCTTGGGCTGCTGCTGGCGCTGGCCGGCTGCCTGTTGGCCTTGGCCCTGGCCTTGCTCCTGACCCTCGCCTTTGCCCTTGCCACGACGGCGATTACGGCTCTTGCGCGGCTTGCCTTCAGCGGCGCCTTCGGCACTGGCTTCCTTCCCTTCGGCAGGTGCCTGCGGTGCGGCGGCCTTGGCTTCGCGCTTGGGCTTGTCGGCGCGCGGCTGGCGCTCGGGGCGCGGCGGGCGTGCCTCGGGACGCTCGGCCTCGACGGTCGCCGGGTCGAAGCCCTGGGTATCGCCGTCCGGGATCTTCTGCTTGGTCAGCCGCTCGATGGCCTTCAGCAGCTTGTCTTCATCCGGCGCGACCAGGGAGATGGCTTCACCACTGCGACCGGCACGGCCGGTACGGCCAATGCGATGCACGTAGTCTTCCTCGACGTTGGGCAGCTCGAAGTTGACTACATGGGGCAACTGGTCGATGTCCAGGCCACGGGCCGCGATGTCGGTGGCCACCAGGATGCGCACGTCGTTGGCCTTGAAGTCGGCCAGGGCCTTGGTACGGGCATTCTGGCTCTTGTTGCCGTGGATCGCGGCGGCGGTCAGGCCGTGCTTGGTCAGGTACTCGGCCAGGCGGTTGGCGCCGTGCTTGGTACGGGTGAAGACCAGCACCTGCTCCCATGCGCCAATCGTGATCAGGTGCGCCAGCAGGGCGCGCTTGTGACTGGCGGGGAGACGGAACACGCGCTGCTCGATGCGCTCCACCGTGGTGTTCGGCGGGGTCACTTCGATGCGTTCGGGATCGTGCAGCAGCTTGTTGGCGAGGTCGACGATGTCTTTCGAGAAGGTTGCCGAGAACAGCAGGTTCTGGCGCTTGGGCGGGAGCTTGGCGAGGACCTTCTTCACATCGTGGATGAAGCCCATGTCGAGCATCCGGTCGGCTTCGTCGAGCACGAGGATTTCCACATGGGAGAGGTCGACGGCGCCCTGGCCGGCCAGGTCGAGCAGGCGGCCGGGGCAGGCCACCAGCAGGTCCACGCCCTTGGACAGGGCTTGCACCTGGGGATTCATGCCGACGCCGCCGAAGATGCAGGTACTGACCAGTTTCAGGTCACGGGCGTAGAGCTTGAAGCTGTCGTGGACCTGGGCCGCCAATTCGCGGGTCGGCGTCAGGACCAGCACGCGCGCCTGGCGTGGGCCATGGCGCTGGGACTTGTCGTGGTGACCGTTGGGGAACAGCAGTTCCAGAACAGGCAGGGCGAAACCGGCGGTCTTGCCGGTACCAGTCTGGGCGGCAACCATCAGGTCGCGACCTTGCAACACGGCGGGAATCGCCCGCTGTTGCACGGGAGTGGGCTGGGCGTAGCCGGCGGCTTCGACGGCGCCGACCAATGCCTCGGAGAGACCGAGGGAGGCAAAGGACATGGGAGATCCTGTGTGAGTTCTAAGGGGCTGGCCCAATAGGGTGATCGTGTCTGGCTCGAATCACGGCGATGGCTCGCGATCCCGACCGGTCCTGCTGGCTCTGGGGGTGGCTCAGCATCCGGGCGTATGCCTGACGGAGCGCCGAGTATAACAGCTCCGCGAGAATGTACAGCCCTCGTGGTGCTCAACGGTTACCGAAGGTTTCCCGCGCCCGGTTCACGGTAGCGATCCACCAGCTCCGCGTATGCGGGCTCCCGCTTGAAAAGCCTGAGCGCTTCGCTGAAGCGCCCGGCGAGACCGTCCAGGCGGGGCTCTCGGCGAAACGCCAGGTACAGGCGGTCGCGACTGATCACCCGCTCGTGCTGGCCGACTTCGTCCCCGAGCCCCATCTGGTGGATCAGGAAAAGACCGGCGCGGCGATCATTCACCACCAGGTCGACCCGGTCACGCACCAGCTTGCCGAGGTTCGCCTCGTGGGTGGGCGCCGGTTCGCGTATGAACAGCGGGGACGTACGGAAATCCTGATCGGCGTACCAGTAGCCGGGGGAAATCCCCACTTTCAGCCCCTGCAGATCGGCCAGGCGCTGGAACGGGTAAGGGCGTTGCCTGGCGTAAAACAGGACGAACTCCACTTCCGAAAGCGGCTCGCTGGGGAAGGCCATCCGGGCTTCGCGTTCCTGGATATGGAAGATATCCAGCACCGCGTCGGCTTGTCCGCTTTCCAGCTCCATCAGGCAGCGTTTCCAGGGCATCAGGCTCCACTGCACCTCGATGCCCAGGCGCTTGAGGACGACGCTGCTGGCCTCGTAGTCCAGCCCTCGGATCTCGCCGTCTTCCTCATAGATGTAGGGCGCCCAGGGCTCGCTGACGATACGCAGCGGTTCGGCCCCGGCGACTTGGCCAAGGCAGACGAACAGGATGATGAGGGCGATGCGGGGTAGTGGCATGTGGCCAGATTACGTGGCGACAAGCGCGCTGGAAAGTGAGCCGAAGCCCAAAGATTTCCAGGCTGTGATCGCCGTCGCCACTGCCGCCGATTATGGGGGCGAATTCATTCGCGATTGAAATCGCCCTCACAGGGTGTGGATGTGGAAAAGAAAAAGGCCGGGGCAATGCCCGGCCTCTTCGTCTTCTACGGCGAACTCAACGCGGCAGGTTGAGGTTCTTCCAGATCGCCAGGCTCGGTTCGGCCTGGTTCAGGGTGTAGAAGTGCAGGCCGGGAGCGCCGCCTTGCAGCAGTTGCTCGCACATCTCGGTGATCACCTGCTCGCCGAAGGCCTGGATGCTCTGCGCGTCATCGGCGTAAGCCTCCAGTTGCTTGCGGATCCAGCGCGGGATTTCCGCGCCGCAGGCGTCGGAGAAGCGGGCCAGCTTGCTGTAGTTGGTGATCGGCATGATGCCCGGTACTACCGGGATATCCACGCCCAGCTTGCGCACGCGCTCGACGAAGTAGAAGTAGCTGTCGGCGTTGAAGAAGTACTGGGTGATCGCACTGCTGGCGCCGGCCTTCACCTTGCGCACGAAGTTGGCGAGGTCGGACTCGTAGCTGCGTGCCTGGGGATGGACTTCCGGGTAGGCGGCGACTTCGATGTGGAAGTGATCGCCGGTTTCGGCGCGGATGAACTCCACCAGCTCGTTGGCGTAGCGCAGCTCGCCGCTGGCCATGCCCATGCCCGACGGCAGGTCGCCGCGCAGGGCGACGATGCGCTGGATGCCGGCATCCTTGTAGTAGGCCAGCAGGGCGCGCAGTTCGGCCTTGCTGTCACCGACGCAGGACAGGTGCGGCGCGGTGGGCACCTTCACTTCGCCGTCCAGCTGCAGGACGGTCTGCAGGGTGCGGTCGCGGGTGGAGCCGCCGGCACCGTAAGTGCAGGAGAAGAAATCCGGCTGGTAGGCGGCCAGGTTGCGGGCGGTGGCCATCAGTTTTTCGTGCCCGGCTTCGGTCTTGGCGGGGAAGAACTCGAAGCTGTAACGGCGTTCTTGGGACATGGGTCTTTCCAGGCTCGGGAGCAAGAGACGGAGGGCGCGCCCTCCGCCAGGCTGAAAACAGGGGTGAACGGGACGTGCCCGTTCACCCGGACCATCAGTAGCGGTAGGTGTCCGGCTTGAACGGGCCTTCCACGGTCACGCCGATGTACTCGGCCTGCTGCTTGGTCAGCTGGGTGACCACGCCACCGAAGCCTTTCACCATTTCCAGGGCCACTTCTTCGTCCAGTTTCTTCGGCAGTACTTCCACGGTCAGGCGCTCGGCTTTCTTCTCGGCGGAGAGGTCAGCGAACTTCTGCTCGAACAGGAAGATCTGCGCCAGCACCTGGTTGGCGAAGGAGCCGTCCATGATGCGGCTCGGGTGGCCAGTGGCGTTGCCCAGGTTCACCAGGCGGCCTTCGGCCAGCAGGATCAGGTAGTCGTCGTTGGCCGGGTCGAAGGCGCCAGCACCGGTGCGGTGGATCTTGTGCACCTGCGGCTTGACCTCTTCCCAGGCCCAGGTCTTGCGCATGAAGGCGGTGTCGATCTCGTTGTCGAAGTGGCCGATGTTGCACACCACGGCGCGCTTCTTCAGCGCTTTCAGCATGCCCGCGTCGCAGACGTTGACGTTGCCGGTGGTGGTGACGATCAGGTCGATCTTGCCCAGGAGAGCTGCGTCAACGCTGGCTTCGGTGCCGTCGTTCAGGCCGTTCTTGTACGGGGAAACCAGCTCGAAGCCGTCCATGCAGGCCTGCATGGCGCAGATCGGGTCGATTTCGGAAACCTTCACGATCATGCCTTCCTGACGCAGGGACTGGGCGGAGCCCTTGCCCACGTCGCCGTAGCCGATCACCAGGGCCTGCTTGCCCGACAGCAGGTGGTCGGTGCCGCGCTTGATGGCGTCGTTCAGGCTGTGGCGGCAGCCGTACTTGTTGTCGTTCTTGCTCTTGGTCACAGCGTCGTTGACGTTGATCGCCGGGACTTTCAGGGTGCCGGCCTTGAGCATGTCGAGCAGGCGGTGCACGCCAGTGGTGGTCTCTTCGGTGATGCCGTGAATGCGCTCGAGCATCTGCGGGTATTTCTTGTGCAGGATCTCGGTCAGGTCACCGCCGTCGTCCAGCACCATGTTGGCGTCCCACGGCTGGCCGTCCTTGAGGATGGTCTGCTCGATGCACCACTCGTACTCCTGCTCGGTCTCGCCCTTCCAGGCGAACACCGGGATGCCGGCGGCGGCGATGGCGGCAGCGGCCTGGTCCTGGGTGGAGAAGATGTTGCAGGACGACCAGCGCACTTCGGCGCCCAGGGCGGTCAGCGTCTCGATCAGTACGCCGGTCTGGATGGTCATGTGGATGCAACCGAGGATCTTCGCGCCTTTAAGCGGCTGCTGGCCGGCGTACTTGCGGCGCAGGCCCATCAGTGCCGGCATCTCGGACTCGGCGATGATCAGCTCGCGGCGGCCCCAGGCGGCCAGGGAAATGTCGGCGACTTTGAAGTCGGTGAAACCGGCAGGCGTCATGACAGCGCTCATGTAAGAGTCTCCATTCGTAGTATGCGAATGGGCGCCGTTGATGCGTTTTGGCAACGCCCCTTCCGAGCCTGACAGGTGGAGGCTGATTCGAATCAGACCCCACGTGCTGCAGCGCCCCTCGGAAGGGAGGCGGGAACGACCAGACTGTGCCGGCCGTTTGAAAAGCCTGCGGATTATAGCGGCGCTGGCGGGCAAGCCCAAGGTTTTCCGTCGCCCGGACGAGTCCCTATCGCAGCCATTGAAAGCCTTGTCAGGACAAGCCGCGCCGGGCCGGTCATGATGCGTCCCATCTCACACAAGGAGGACGCTGCATGAATTTCCATACGCGCAAATGGATCAAGCCCGAAGACCTCAACCCCAACGGCACGCTGTTCGGCGGCAGCCTGTTGAAGTGGATCGATGAGGAAGCGGCCATTTACGCCATCATCCAGCTCGGCAACCAGCGCGTGGTCACCAAGTTCATCTCCGAGATCAACTTCGTCAGTTCCGCGCGCCAGAGCGACATCATCGAGCTGGGCATCACCGCCACGGAGTTCGGGCGCACCTCGATCACCATGCGTTGCGAAGTGCGTAACAAGATCACCCGCAAGAGCATCCTGACCATCGACAAGATGGTGTTCGTCAACATCGGTGAGGACGGCCTGCCGGCACCCCACGGCAAGACGGAGATCACCTACATCAAGGACCGCTTCAGGGACGACGACCTGTCTGCCTGACTCTGGTGCGCCTGGTGCGTGAGTTCGCCCCGCAATGGGGCATTTCACGCTCGTTGCCAGTCGCCAGGCTCTCTGCGCCGGGGTTGGCCGCCTTCTTGCTGTGCAGCCGTCAGCCCCGCCTGAAGTTCCGGGGTGGGCTCGGCCAGGAGGCACCCATGTCCGCCACTTCCGCTTTCGACTCGCTGCTCCGCTCCGTGGGGCTGCGTACCCTCAACCAGCAATTTCTCTTTTCCTACGCGCTGATGTTCCTGCTGGCGGTTACCGCCTCGGTGGCGCTCTACCTGAGCATGTCGGTGTCACCGGAGACCATCAACATCGCCGGCGCACAGCGCATGCTCAGCCAGAAGATGACCAAGGAGGCGCTGCTCCTGCGCCAGGGCGCCATTGCCCGGCCCATCCTGGACGCCACCATCGCCCAGTTCGACCAGGCCCATCGCGACCTGCTGAACGGCAACCCGGCACGCAACATCAGCGCCATCCAGACTCCGGCTGTGGCCGAGCAGATGCGCCTGGTGGGCCAGCTCTGGGCGAGCTTCCGGCCGCAGCTGGAGCGCCCGGACAGCGACCTCGCGGCCCTGGAAGGTGCTTCGCTCAACCTGCTGAAGGAAATGAACAAGGCGGTCGGCCTGATGGCTGCCCACGCCGAGAACTCGCAGCGCCGGCAGATGTGGCTGGCCTTCGCCTGTGTGATCGGCATCCTCTTGCTGGTGGTGCTGGGGCGGCAATTCGGCCTGCGTCCGTTGATCCAGCGCCTGACGGAGCTGGAGGCCGTGCTGACCCGCGTGGGGCAGGGCGACTTCACCCAGTCCCTGGGCAATCGGCGGCAGGACAACGAAATCGGCCGGATCGTCGCCGGCTACAACCTCATGCGCGAGCAGGTACGCGGCCTGCTGGGGCAGGTCAAGGAGACCGGAGGCCATACCCGCCAGCATGTGGAGACCGTGGTGGCCGCTGCCCATGCGGCCAGTGACGGCGTGCGCCTGCAGCACGAGAACCTCGACCAGGTCGCCACCGCCATGAACGAGATGAGCGCCACCGTGGCCGAGGTGGCCCGCCATGCCGCCCATGCTGCTGAGTCGGCGCGCAATGCCGATAGCTGCGCCAAGTCCGGCCAGAGAGCTGTGCAACGCAGTGCCGAGCTGATCGGCGCGCTATCGGAGCAGATGGCGGCGAGCGCCGGGCAGATGAACGTCCTGCGCAATGAAACCGAAGGCGTGGGCAAGGTGCTGGAAGTCATCACCGGCATCGCCGAGCAGACCAACCTGCTGGCGCTCAATGCCGCCATCGAGGCCGCACGTGCCGGCGAAGCCGGGCGTGGATTCGCCGTGGTGGCGGATGAGGTGCGTACGCTGGCCAGCCGTACCCAGCAATCCACCGGTGAAATCCAGGCGATGATCCAGCGCTTGCAAGGCGGCGCCCAGCAGGCCGTCACCGCTTTGCAGGACAGCAACCACCTGGTGCGGGAAAACCTCAGTCACATCGAGGAAGCCAATGAAGTGCTCGGCAGCATCGTGGTCGCGGTGGACAGTATCAGTGCCATGAACACCCAGATCGCCACCGCCGCCGAGCAGCAGAGCCAGGTGGCTCAGGACATCGACCAGCGGGTGACGGAAATCTCCAGCCTGGCCGAGCGCAGCCGGGATGACGCCCGCAGCGTGATGCAGGCCAGCGAGCGTATCCGGGGAGAGGTGCAGGAGCTGAACGGGCACCTCGACCACTTCAGGACCTGACCGGTGGTGCGACAAACTGTCGCCTGGCTTGGAAATTGTCGGCCGGCTGGGAGTACCCTGTCGCCCGCCTTCAGCCTGACCCGTGATCCTGCCGATGAATGCCAAGAAGATTTTCATCCTTGCTGTCGCCTGCCTGAGCCTTGCTGCCTGCGGCGGCGTGGACCCTAATTCGCCGCTGGGCAAGCGCCAGGCGATCTTCAAGGAAATGCTGCGCACCAGCGAAGACCTCGGCGGCATGCTGCGTGGCCGCATCAGTTTCGACGAGCAGCGTTTCGCCACCGGCGCCACCAAGCTCGACCAGCTTTCCCGCGAGCCTTGGCAGCACTTCCCGCAGGCCCAGGAAGGCGACGCCGATAGCGCCGCGCGCGATGAAGTCTGGCAGCGCCAGGAGCGCTTCAAGGAACTGGTGCGCGAGCTCGAAGCCAGCACCGGCCAGCTCGCCAGCGCCGCTCAGGCCCGCCCGTTCACCGCCCAGGGCGTCGCGCCGCTGGTGCAGAAGGTGGAAGACAACTGCGAAGCCTGCCACAAGGAGTTCCGCGCCTACTGAGGCGAGGAAAATCCGTCCACCCCGGCCGCTCCAAGCTGTTTTGCCAGCATCCGGACTTCGGGATGCTGGAAGAACGCCACCAGTTGCCGCGCCTTCCCCGGCCCGATTCCCGCCTGCGTCCGCCATTGCGCGGACGTTCTGCCCGTCAGCGTTGCCCAGTCCCCTTCCGGTTCCATGGAGGGCGGTAATCCCAAGGCTCTCAGCCACTGGCCGAAAGGCCGACCCCGGGCTTCCTGAAAAGACCCTGCCAGTGAGACCGCGCGAGTCGTGCCGATGCCCGGCCTGGACTCCAATGCGGCGACATCCAGATCAAGCCAGTCCAGCAGCCCATCCAGCTCCAGGCGCGCCCAGGTTCCGCGCCCCAGCCCATTCAGGCCCAGGCCCTTGGGGCCACCCAGCCATTCGAGGCGCGAGAGGAACTGATCCCGGCAGCCGGGTTCTGCACGAAAGCAACTGAGGGCGTGATAGCGGCCGGGCTCTGGCGCTTCCACCCGCGGACGTTCCGTGGCGCGCAGGACGGCGGATTCCAATCGCGGAATGGTGAGTCCGGCCAGGGCAATGGCGACCTGGTCGCCGGGTCGGATGTCCAGTTCTCGCCAGCGTTTCACGGACCCGAGGCCGACGCGCTGGATGCGCCGACCATCGAGTTCGATTGGTTTCAGCTTGAGCAAGGGTGTAACCCGCCCGGTGCGGCCGACCTTGAATTCCACCGCGCGAACCTCTGCCAGCGCCTTGGCGAACGGGTACTTCCAGGCCACGGCCCAGTTCGGCGGCTGCGGTTTCCACTGCCGAGCGGCAGGTCGCGCGCCTTGGCGAATCACGATGCCGTCGCTGGCAAAAGGCAGGGGAGAGCGGTACCAGCGTTCGCGCCAGGCGGCGATGTCGTCAGCGTTGGCGACGGGCCGGGTGAGTGCGTGGGTGTCGGCGAAGCCCATGGCATCCAGGCCATGCAGGCGCTCCTCCATTGGTGCCGGCCCATCCGGCCAGTCCCAGATGAAGAGGCCGATGCCGGCGGCGTCGCGCTGGGTCAATTCATGGCGATTGAGCAACCCGGCCACTTTTCCTCGTGCTCCCTGGCCGCCCCGTTCAGCCTGCACGTGGTCTTCCAGGCGCCAGTAGAGCTCGCCTTGCAGCACGCCATCGCCGATGCCGGGCAAGTGCGCGGGAATCGCCGCGATGCGCCGGGCCTGATGGGTCCAGTCCTGGCCGTGGCCGCCGTCGCCCCGGCTGATGGCCTGCACCAGCCGGTCCTGGCGGTAAACCAGGGTGACGGCCACGCCATCCACCTTGGGCTGAACCCAGAGGTCGCGGCGCTGACCCATCCAGCGGCGCAGGTCGTCGGTGTCCCGCAGCTTGTCCAGGCCGGTCTGGGGCACTGGATGGCGGGCCTTGCCGCCGCTTGACGCCAGGGGATCGCGGAGCGGCACTGCCGCAGTGGGAAAGCACCCGTTCAGGCGTGCCAGGCGGGCGCGGGCCTGGTCGTAGAGTTCGTCGTCCACCATGGAGCGCCCCTCGCGGTGGTACGCGCGGTCCCATTCGGCGATGCGGTTGTCGAGGGCTGAGAGTTCGGCGCTGGCGCGGGTGGGTGGCCAGTCCGGACAGGCATTTGCCAGCGCGAGGCAGGGCAGGAGGAAGGGAAGGGGGATCCAGGTTTTCATGGCGAGCCTCCGTGCTCGTTGGGGAGGCGGCCAGTCTAGGAGCGGGATTTGTCAGCGGGCGCTGAATCCCTTGTCGGTTCGGGCGTGGTTGGTTGTGGGGATTCGGGATTGCAGCGGCGGCGAAACAAAACGCTGTGTCTGCATTAAGTGTCGCAAGTAGCTGCATTGCCCGTAGGAGCTGGCTTGCCAGCGAATGGTCCCCTTTTCGCTAGCAAGCTAGCTCCTACAAGTTTCCTGGACCGATGGGCGATCTCTGGCAACAGCTAACGCAGACATAGCCAAACAAAAAGCCCCGCACGAGGCGGGGCTTTTTGCAGAACGGTCGAGGCTTAGAGGCCGGCGGCGATGCGCAGGGCTTCGGCCTTGTCGGTCTTTTCCCAGGTGAATGCGGTGAAGGTGTCGTCACCGTAGGTCATTTCATAGGGGGTGCGACCGAAGTGGCCGTAGGCTGCGGTCGGCTGGTACATCGGGTGCAGCAGGTCGAGCATCTTGGTGATCGCGTACGGACGCAGGTCGAAGTGCTCGCGGACCAGCTGGACGATCTTGTCGTCGCTGATCTTGCCGGTGCCGAAGGTGTTGATCGAGATGGAGGTCGGCAGGGCCACGCCGATGGCGTAGGACACCTGGATCTCGCAGCGCTCGGCCAGGCCAGCGGCAACGATGTTCTTGGCTACGTAGCGGCCGGCGTAGGCAGCGGAACGGTCAACCTTGGACGGGTCCTTGCCGGAGAACGCGCCACCACCGTGACGGGCCATGCCGCCGTAGGAGTCGACGATGATCTTGCGACCGGTCAGGCCGCAGTCGCCCACCGGGCCGCCGATCACGAAGTTACCGGTCGGGTTGATGTGGAACTGGGTGTCCTTGTGCAGCAGTTCGGCCGGCAGCACGTGCTTGACGATCAGCTCCATCACGCCTTCGCGCAGGTCGGAGTACTTCACGTCGGGGTTGTGCTGGGTGGACAGCACGATGGCGTCGATGCCGACCACCTTGCCGTTCTCGTAGCGGCAGGTGACCTGGCTCTTGGCGTCCGGACGCAGCCACGGCAGCAGGCCGGACTTGCGGGCTTCGGCCTGACGCTCCACCAGACGGTGGGAGAAGCAGATCGGAGCGGGCATCAGCACGTCGGTTTCGTTGCTGGCGTAGCCGAACATCAGGCCCTGGTCACCGGCGCCCTGGTCTTCCGGCTTGGAGCGGTCGACGCCCTGGTTGATGTCCGGGGACTGCTTGCCAATGATGTTCAGGATGCCGCAGGTGGCGCCGTCGAAGCCGACGTCGGAGCTGTCGTAGCCGATGTCGATGATGACCTTGCGCACCAGCTCTTCCAGGTCGACCCAGGCGGAGGTGGTGACTTCACCGGCGATGATGGCTACACCGGTCTTGACCAGGGTTTCGCAGGCGACGCGGGCGTGCTTGTCCTGGGCGATGATGGCGTCGAGGACGGCATCGGAAATCTGGTCGGCGATCTTGTCCGGATGGCCTTCGGACACGGATTCGGAGGTAAACAGGGAGTATTCGCTCATCTATCGGTTTTCCTATTCGTTACCGGTGGGTGAGTTCGCTTCGTGAATCCGGTTTGGCGAAGTGCCTTACCTGAATCTGAAAGCCGTTTCGCAAGCCAATGTAGAGGCTCTCGCCGGGCGTGAGCCCCGCGGCATTGGCCCAACGGGCCAGGTCGTCCTGTTCGAAGCCCAACCATAGATCGCCGCAGGCCTCCCTGGCCCAACTCTGGTTGTGGCTGCACAACTCGGTCACCAGCAGCGCGCCGCCTGGCTGCACCCGCTGGGCCAATTGTTTCATCGCATCGGCCGGTGCCGCGAAATGGTGCAGGACCATGTTCAGCACCACGCAGTCGGCGGCCGCCTGCTCGTCATTCAGGGCATCAGTCAGTCGTAGTTCGACATTGCCGAGGCCTTCTTCGTTACAGCGCATTCGCGCCAGCTCCAGCATGGCCGGGCTGTTGTCCAGCGCCATGACCCGGCTGAAGCGCCGTGCCAGGTCCGGCAGGAATCCGCCGTCGCCGGGGCCGACTTCCAGCGCCGTGGCGCCGGGTTCGAAGCCCAGCGCATCGAGCAATGCCAGCACACTGTCACGGTATTGCGGCAGTCCTGCGATCAGGTCCTGCTGCGCCTGGAATTTTTCTGCTGCGCGGGTGAAGAAGTCGCGGCTGACGGCTTCACGCTGGGCATGCACTTCGGTGATGCGCCCGGCGATCTCGGCCGGCAACTCCAGATCGTCCACTTCGGCCAGCAGGGCCGTGTGCAGCATGCCGCCAACCCGCTCGTTCTGTGCCAGGGCGCGGCGGTAGAAGATCGCATTGCCTTCGCGGCGGGTGGCCACCAGATTTGCCTGGGCCAGCACCTTGAGGTGATGGCTCATGCCCGACTGGCCGGTGGCGAAGATCTGCGCCAGTTCCAGCACGCCGAACGAATCGTTGGCCAGCACCCGCAGCACGTTCAGGCGCAGCGGATCGCCGCCGGCCTTGCACAGGGCGGCCAGCTCGTCGCTGTCGTCATGACGGATCTGGGGTACGCGCAGGCTCATAGGGGGCGCAGTCTAGCCCCCGCTTTCGGGTGTCGCAATGCCAATATCAAAAAGTTTTGATATTGAGTGATCGACGGTCAGACGGGCGTTCGCACCCGTTCGAGGAAGGCGGCGGGCGCCGGGCTCAGGCTCTGGCCGGGGCGCCAGAGGGCATGAAATTCGCGTTCGATTGCCAGATCGCGCACGTCCAGGCTCGCCAGGCGGCCGCTGGCCAGTTCCTCACGGACCATATGGGGCGACAGCCAGGCGATGCCACGGCCGTCCTGCACCAGGCGCTTGAGGGCTTCGGTACTGCCGATGGACATGCGTACGCGCAGGTCGATGCCCCGTTCGCGGTACGCCTGCTCGACGCTGGCGCGGGTGGCCGAGCCCTGTTCGCGCAAGTAGTGGTCCTGCCCGGCGAGGTCGCGGGCGCTGAGTTCGCCGCGCCCGGCCAGTGGGTGCTCTGGACCGACCACCGGCAGCAGCCGGTCGCGGTCCAGCAGGTGGCTGGCGAAGGCCTGGTTGTCGAAGGCGCCTTCGACGAAGCCCAGGCTGATGCGGCCGTCCTCCAGCTGCGCAGCCACCTCGCGGGTATTGCTCACGGCCAGGTCCACCACCACGGTGGGATGCGACTGGTGGAATTGCTCGATCAGCTCCGGCAGCAGGTAGCTGCCCAGCGTGGCGCTGGCACCGAGGCGCAGTTCGCCGTCCCCCAGACTGGCGAAGCCGCGCAGGTCGCGCTCGGCGGCGGCTTCCAGGGCGAAGATGCGCTGGGCGTATTGCAGCAGGCGTTCACCGCCCTCGGTCAGGCTGACGCCGCGGGGCCGGCGGTCGAACAGGGGCAGGCCGATGCTGGCTTCCAGGTCACGGATTTCCCGGGTGACGGCCGGCTGGCTGATGAACAGGCGGGCAGCGCCGTTGCTGATGCTGCCGCTCTCGGCGACAGCGAGAAAGACTTTGAGGTGGTGCAGATTCATAAATAAAAGGCATGCGATAGATGCTGAATATGTATTTTTCATATAGCACAGCCTTCCCTAGTCTGGCTTCGTTCTTCCCGCCACGGGACCACCCGACCGGAGCCCTCCATGCCACGCCCCTTTACCCGCCTCGCCGAACCCTTCGCCTTCGTTCGCCAGTTCACGCCCAACTGGTTCGCCGTGACCATGGGCACCGGCGCGCTGGCCCTGGTGATTGTGGCACTGCCCTGGGGCGGAGCGCTGGAGGGGCGCCTGGCTGAAGGTTTCTGGCTGTTCAATGCCGTCCTCTTCGCTGGTTTCGCCCTGCTGTTCATGGCGCGGATCCTGCTGTTCCGCGACACCCTGCGGCCGATGCTGCTGCACCCGGTGCAGTCGATGTTCCTCGGTGCCATTCCCATGGGGCTGGCCACCCTGATCAACGGCCTGGTGCTGTTTGGTGTGCCGCATTGGGGCGAAGGAGCGCTCGCCCTGGCCCACGGGCTCTGGTGGCTGGATGTGGTGCTGGCCCTGGGCGTCGCCCTGCTGGTGCCCTTCCTGATGTTCACCCACCAGGATCACGCCCTGGAGAAGCTCACCGCCGTCTGGTTGCTGCCCATTGTCGCGCCCGAAGTGGCGGCGGCATCGGCCGGCGTGCTGGCGCCGCACCTGGCACCGGAGGCCGCACGGCTGGTGCTGGTGACGGGTTATCTGCTCTGGGGTGTGTCCCTGAGCCTGGCGTTCTCGCTGATCACCCTGGTGCTGCTGCGCCTGGCGCTGCACAAACTGCCGGGCAGCGAGTTCGCGGCCACCAGTTGGCTGCCGGTCGGCCCGCTGGCCACCGGTTGCCTCGGTCTGCTGAGCCTGGGCAAGGCGATGCCCGCGGCTTTCGCCGGTACTGCCCTGGCCGGCGTGGCGGAGCTAGCCCGTGATGTCGGCCTGATCGGCAGCCTGCTGCTCTGGGGTGCAGCGTTCTGGTGGCTGGTGATGGCGCTGTTCTGCACGCGCCGTCATCTGCGTCAGGACATGCGCTTCAACCTCGGCTGGTGGGGTTTCACCTTCCCGCTGGCGGTCTTCACCCTGGCGACCTTCGAGTTGCAGCGTCGCACCGGGATCGCCTTTTTCGGCCCCGTGGGCGGGGCGCTGGCCCTCGGACTGGCGTTGATCTGGCTCCAGGTGATGGCTCGTACGCTGGCCGGTCTCTGGCATGGCGAACTGTTCCAGGCGCCCTGTCTTGCGGCTGCCGCAGGGTTTTCCCGCACCTGACTGGTGAAACTGCGACCATCTGTGATTGCCCGCGACCTGCCGGCTGGGCGAAAATAGCGGCCTTTTTTCGATTAGCCGTCTATTCAGACCTGCAGGAGATAAGCGATGCCCAGCCGTCGTGAGCGTGCCAATGCCATTCGTGCCCTGAGCATGGATGCGGTGCAGAAAGCCAACAGCGGCCACCCCGGCGCCCCCATGGGGATGGCCGATATCGCCGAAGTGCTCTGGCGGGATTACCTGCAGCACAACCCGAACAACCCCGAATGGCCCAACCGCGACCGCTTCGTGCTGTCCAACGGCCACGGCTCGATGCTGAACTACTCGCTGCTGCACCTGACCGGCTACGACCTCACCATCGAAGACCTGAAGAACTTCCGCCAGCTCGGCAGCCGCACCCCGGGCCACCCGGAGTACGGCTACACCGCCGGTGTCGAGACCACCACCGGTCCGCTGGGCCAGGGCATCGCCAACGCCGTTGGCTTCGCCATTGCCGAAAAGACCCTGGCTGCCCAGTTCAACCGTGACGGCCACAACATCGTCGACCACAACACCTACGTGTTCCTCGGCGATGGCTGCATGATGGAAGGCATTTCCCACGAAGTCTGCGCATTGGCCGGCACCCTCGGCCTGGGCAAGCTGGTCGCCTTCTACGACGACAACGGCATCTCCATCGATGGCGAAGTCCACGGCTGGTTCACCGATGACACCCCGAAGCGCTTCGAAGCCTACGGCTGGCAGGTGATCCGCAACGTCGACGGCCATGACGCCGACGAGATCAAGACCGCCATCGAGACCGCGCGCAAATCCAGCGACCGTCCGACCCTGATCTGCTGCAAGACCGTGATCGGCTTCGGTTCGCCGAACAAGCAAGGCAAGGAAGAGTGCCACGGCGCTCCCCTGGGCAACGACGAAATCGCCCTGACCCGCGCCGCGCTGGGCTGGAACCACGCGCCCTTCGAAGTCCCGGCCGACATCTACGCCGAGTGGGACGCCAAGGCCGCCGGTGCCTCCCGCGAGGCCGAGTGGAACGAGCGCTTCGCCGCCTACGCCGCCGCCCATCCGGAACTGGCCGCTGAATTCCAGCGCCGCATCAAGGGCCAACTGCCGGCCGATTTCTCCGCCAAGGCCGATGCCTACATCGCGGAAGTGGCCGCCAAGGGCGAAACCATCGCCAGCCGCAAGGCCAGCCAGAACGCCCTGAACGCCTTCGGCCCGCTGCTGCCGGAATTCCTCGGCGGTTCGGCTGACCTGGCCGGCTCCAACCTGACCCTGTGGAAGGGCTGCAAGGGTGTGTCCGCCGAGGACGCTTCCGGCAACTACCTGTTCTACGGCGTGCGCGAGTTCGGCATGAGCGCCATCATGAACGGCATCGCCCTGCACGGCGGTTTCATTCCGTACGGCGCCACCTTCCTGGTGTTCATGGAATACGCCTGCAACGCCGTGCGCATGGCCGCCCTGATGAAGAAGCGCGTGCTCTTCGTCTACACCCACGACTCCATCGGCCTGGGTGAAGACGGTCCGACCCACCAGCCGGTCGAGCAACTGGCCAGCCTGCGCTGCACCCCGAACCTGAACACCTGGCGTCCGGCTGATGCGGTGGAATCCGCGGTGGCCTGGAAGGCTTCCATCGAGCGCAACGACGGCCCGAGCGCGCTGATCTTCTCCCGCCAGAACCTGCCCCACCAGGCTCGCGACGCTGCCCAGGTGGCGAACATCGCCCGTGGCGGCTACGTGCTGAAGGACAGCGACGGCGAACCGGAACTGATCCTGATTGCCACCGGCTCCGAAGTGGGCCTGGCCGTCCAGGCCTATGACGTGCTGACCGCCGCCGGCCGCAAGGTTCGCGTGGTGTCCATGCCGTCCACCAGCCTGTTCGACCAGCAGGACGCCGCCTACAAGCAGGCCGTGCTGCCGGTGCAGGTTGGCGCGCGCATTGCCATCGAAGCTGCCCATGCGGACTTCTGGTACAAGTACGTCGGCCTGGAAGGCCGCGTGATCGGCATGACCACCTTCGGTGAGTCGGCGCCGGCCGCTGCCCTGTTCGAGCACTTCGGCTTCACCGTCGACAACATCGTCGCCACCGCCGAAGAACTGCTGGACGTCTGACCCGTCCGTAGGAGCGAACTTGCTCGCGAGGCTTCTTGCTTCGCGAGCAAGCTCGCTCCTACAGGATTTCCTACCCCTCGGTCCTGCGAGCGCACCATGCCAAGCAACCGCCCCTTCAAAGTCGCCCTCAACGGCTACGGCCGCATTGGCCGTTGCGTGCTGCGCGCGCTCCATGAGCGCAGTGGCGGGGCGAGCTTCGAGATCGTCGCGCTGAACGACCTGGCCGACCAGGCCAGCATCGAGTACCTGACCCGCTTCGACTCCACCCACGGCCGCTTCCCCGGCGAAGTGCGAGTGGATGGCGATTGCCTGCACATCAACGGCGACTGCGTGAAGGTATTGCGTAGCGCCGAACCGGAAGGCATCGACTGGGCTGCCCTGGGCGTGGACCTGGTGCTGGAATGCTCCGGCCAGTACACCCATCGTCAGCAGGCCGAGCGCTTCCTGGCTGCCGGCGCACCCCGCGTGCTGCTGTCCCAGCCTATGTCCACCGAGTCGGACATCGACGCCACCATCGTCTATGGCGTCAACCAGGACAGCCTGACCGGTGCCGAGAAACTGGTATCCAACGCGTCCTGCACCACCAACTGCGGTGTGCCGCTGCTGAAACTTCTCAACGAGTCCGTGGGTCTGGAATACGTCTCCATTACCACCATCCACTCGGCGATGAACGACCAGCCCGTGATCGATGCCTACCACCACGAAGACCTGCGCCGCACCCGCTCCGCCTTCCAGTCGGTGATCCCGGTATCCACCGGCCTCGCCCGCGGTATCGAGCGCCTGCTGCCGGAACTGACCGGGCGCATCCAGGCCAAGGCGATCCGCGTGCCGACGGTGAACGTGTCCTGCCTGGACATCACCCTGCAGACCGCCCGTGACACCTCGGCCGCCGAGATCAACCGGGTGCTCCGCGAAGCCGCCGAAAGCGGCCCGCTGAAGGGGCTGCTGGCCTACACCGAGCTGCCCCACGCCAGCTGCGATTTCAACCACGATCCCCATTCCGCCATCGTCGATGGCAGCCAGACCCGTGTGTCCGGCCCGCGCCTGGTCAACCTGCTGGCCTGGTTCGACAACGAATGGGGCTTCGCCAATCGAATGCTCGACACCGCAGACCACTATCTGCGGGTTTCCGCTGCTTCTCGTTAACTACCAGCCCCCGTGAAGGACTGACCCCATGACCGTGTTGAAAATGACCGACCTCGACCTCCAGGGTAAGCGCGTGCTGATCCGTGAGGATCTCAACGTGCCGGTGAAGGACGGCGTCGTGAAGAGTGATGCGCGCATCCTCGCCTCCCTGCCGACCATCAAGCTGGCACTGGAGAAGGGCGCGGCGGTAATGGTCTGCTCCCACCTGGGCCGTCCCACCGAGGGCGAGTTCTCCGAAGAGAACAGCCTCAAGCCGGTGGCTGACTACCTGTCCAAGGCCCTGGGCCGCGAGGTTCCGCTGGTGGCCGACTACCTGGGTGGTGTCGACGTCGCCCCTGGCCAGGTGGTGCTGTTCGAGAACGTGCGTTTCAACAAGGGCGAGAAGAAGAACGCCGATGAGCTGGCCCAGCAGTACGCCGCCCTGTGCGACGTCTTCGTGATGGACGCCTTCGGCACTGCCCACCGCGCCGAGGGTTCCACCCACGGCGTGGCCAAGTTCTCCAAAGTCGCCGCTGCCGGCCCGCTGCTGGCTGCCGAGCTGGACGCGCTGGGCAAGGCCCTGGGCAGCCCGGCCCGTCCGATGGCCGCCATCGTTGCCGGCTCCAAGGTTTCGACCAAGCTCGACGTGCTGAACTCGCTGTCGCAGATCTGCGACCAGCTGATCGTCGGCGGCGGCATCGCCAACACCTTCCTCGCCGCTGCCGGCTACAAGGTGGGCAAGTCCCTGTACGAAGCCGACCTGGTGGACACCGCCAAGGCCATCGCCGCCAAGGTCAGCGTGCCGCTGCCGGTGGACGTGGTAGTCGCCAAGGAATTCGCTGAAAGCGCCGCTGCCACCGTCAAGGCCATCGCCGACGTGGCTGACGACGACATGATCCTGGACATCGGTCCGCAGACCGCCGCCCAGTTCGCCGAGCTGCTGAAGTCCTCCAAGACCATCCTCTGGAACGGTCCGGTAGGCGTGTTCGAGTTCGACCAGTTTGGCAACGGCACCAAGGTCCTGGCCCAGGCCATCGCCGAAAGCCCGGCCTTCTCGATTGCCGGTGGTGGCGACACCCTGGCGGCGATCGACAAGTACGGCGTGAACGAACAGATCTCCTACATCTCCACCGGCGGCGGTGCTTTCCTCGAATTCGTCGAGGGCAAGGTGCTGCCGGCAGTCGAGGTGCTGGAACAACGCGCCAAGGCGTAACGGCCTGCTGCGCGTCGGAATAGCTGCGTTGAAAATGGCTTCAGACTGCTCATTTACAGTCGTAAACTCCGCGTCTTCAGCCATTTTCGCCTTGCTCTTCTCTAGCTCGCGAGGCCGCGAGGATTGGTGCCTCGGCGTAAAACGGCCTAAACCATGGCAGGGCTCCGCGGTCCCTTGAACAGGGCTAGCGAAAAGGAGTACCTGCCATGCGCTACGCTGCGATTCTGCTGATTCTCTGTGCTGGACTCTGGGGCTGTGCCGGTGGCAAGCCCTCCAGCACTTGTGACGTGATGAGCCCGCCCCAGGTGATGGTCCCGAGCAATCAGGATGACCAGCGGGTAGAGGCGCAGGCCAGTGGTGACCCCACTGAGAGCAACGAAGGACAACAGCATTGCCCGTGACGGAGCGGTGCGCGGATGGCCGGAGCCGTCCCCCAAGGAGACGTGGATGAAAGGATGGTTCGCCCTCGCGGGCCTCGCGCTGCTGGCCGGTTGTGCCGGTCAACAGGCTCCCAGCGATGATTGGACCCGCTGGGTATGCGACAGCCAGACCGAAGTACTCTGGCGCTTCGCCGATGCGAGCCAGGAGAGCGTTGATCTGCGTCTGGGCGGCGGCGATATCGTCCACCGCCTCAAGCGGGAACCCTCGGGCTCCGGCGCGCTCTACACCGACGGCAACCTGGCTTTCCACACCAAGGGTGATGAAGGCCTGGTCTACTGGGTCGCTACCGACGACCTGATTGGTCGCGGCTGCAAAGCCCTCTGACCCGTTTTTGATTTTCCCCGGGGCGGGCGCATGACCGCTCCTCCCCGGGAACTTGAACCCGGCCTGCCCCTGCGGCAGGCTTTGCAATTTGACAGCCCACCCAATCGGGAGACTGAAACACCATGGCACTCATCAGCATGCGCCAGATGCTGGACCACGCCGCCGAATTCGGCTACGGCGTACCGGCTTTCAACGTCAACAACCTGGAACAGATGCGCGCCATCATGGAAGCGGCCGACAAGACCGATTCCCCGGTGATCGTGCAGGCCTCCGCCGGTGCCCGCAAATACGCTGGCGCCCCCTTCCTGCGCCACCTGATCCTGGCTGCCATCGAAGAATTCCCGCACATCCCGGTGTGCATGCACCAGGACCACGGCACCAGCCCTGACGTCTGCCAGCGCTCCATCCAGCTCGGCTTCTCCTCCGTGATGATGGACGGCTCCCTGCGCGAAGACGGCAAGACCCCGTCCGACTACGAATACAACGTGCGCGTCACCCAGCAGACCGTTGCCTTCGCCCACGCCTGCGGCGTGTCCGTGGAGGGTGAGCTGGGCTGCCTGGGATCCCTGGAAACCGGCCAGGCCGGTGAAGAAGACGGCGTTGGCGCCGAAGGCATCCTGGACCACAGCCAGATGCTGACCGACCCGGAAGAGGCAGCCGACTTCGTCAAGAAGACCCAGGTGGATGCCCTGGCCATCGCCATCGGCACCAGCCACGGCGCCTACAAGTTCACCAAGCCGCCGACCGGTGACATCCTCGCCATCGACCGCATCAAGGAAATCCACAAGCGCATCCCCAACACCCACCTGGTGATGCACGGTTCTTCCTCCGTTCCGCAGGACTGGCTGGCGATCATCAACGAGTTCGGCGGCGACATTAAGGAAACCTACGGCGTGCCGGTCGAGGAAATCGTCGAAGGCATCAAGTACGGCGTACGCAAGGTGAACATCGACACCGACCTGCGCCTGGCTTCCACCGGTGCCATCCGCAGCTTCCTGGCCAAGAACCCGGCCGAGTTCGATCCGCGCAAATACTTCGCCAAGACCGTCGAAGCCATGCGCGACATCTGCATCGCCCGTTACGAAGCTTTCGGCACCGCCGGCAACGCCTCCAAGATCAAGCCGATCTCCCTGGATGGCATGTTCGCGCGCTACGCCAAGGGCGAGCTGGCCGCCAAGGTCAACTGATCCCGTAGTGCTTCACGAGGAGCCCCGCAATGCGGGGCTCTTTCGTATCCGGCAAAAGGAGTTTCCGATGCGTCTGCCCCTGATGATGGGGTTCGCCCTGCTGGTCGCAGGCTGCGCCGGCCAGCCGCCGGTGGCCCCCGCGCCGCCGCCCGAGCCGGTATCCAGTGATCCGCAGCAGTGCCTGGACCGCACCGACTGCACCACCAAGACCTCGCGCACCCTGATGTTCGTCTTCGACTACGCAGAAGCCGGCGGCGCTCTGGTTCAACGCAAGGGCGTCTGGCTGTTCACCCCGACTGCGGCCAAACCGTCCGGCTGGCCGTCGCTGAAGATCCGTCTGGCTGACCCGCCCACCGGGCGCTTCGAGTTCGCCAGCCAGTGTCCGGCCGGGGATTGCCGGATCAGCGAGGGGGAACTGCTCCGGGTGTATCGCAGCTACCTTGGCGGTGAGCCCTGCTCGTTGCTCGATCCCAAGGCATTGGCGCGTTGCGTTGAGCCCGAAACCCTCACCCCCAGCCCCTCTCCCTGAAGGGAGAGGGGAGCTGTTTGTGCGAAGGCCGTCATTTGCGTTCGGCATCACTCCCGGTTGCCAGCGAGCTTCATTCATTCAGGCGCGAGTCACCCCTCTCCACGTTGGGGAGAGGGGCCGGGGGTGAGGGAGTCAAGGCACCCGATGCTCGATCTTCAGGCTGTAGAAGGTCGCCTTCCCCGCCTCGGTCTCGTATCCCGTGTTGTCCTGCGCATACACCCCCGCCTTGAAGTACAGCGGCTTCGGCGCCCAGGCCGTGGACAGCTGTTGGCTCCACAAGCTGCCATTGACCATCACGCTGAGCACGCCCTTCGGCGACAGGTCGATCACATAGCTGAAGCGCTGGTTCAGCGGGATGCCACTGAGCAGCGGGATCACGGTGCTGGTTTCCTCGGTGGGCGAGTTGCGCACCTTGGCGACGATGTTGGCCGTCTGGCTCGTGGTCTTGAACTGGTACTCCAGCTTGAGCAGCGGGCTGGAGCTGCCGAAGGCGTGGATCTGGCCGATCACCAGCTTGCCGGTGGAAGGCACCTGGCTGACGGCGAGGTTGGCGCTGAGCAGGTTGTCGGCGCTGGGATAGCTCCAGTTGCGCAGCTCGCCGTCGGCGTAGGTCTCGCGCAGTTCGCTGCGCGGGTACGCGGCGTTGGCAGTGGTGGTGCCGTTCACCGGAACCCAGAAGGTCACGCCCGTGGAGGTGCTCTGGAAATAGTGGTCCTGGTAGCCACCCACCAGCAGCGGGGTTTCGATGGTGACAGCGGGTACGCCTACGGGCAGGGTCAGGTTCCAGGTGGAGAGGTCAATCATGACGGAGTTCTCGAAAGGAACTTCCAGTCGGGCGCTGCTTATCCTCGTCACCCAGATACTGGGGCGGCGTTCCGGCCAATCGCGCTCGAACCAAAAGTGAGGTTGCTGGTGGCAGTTGCCTGCCGTGTCGTCCGAAGGCGTTGCGGCCGTCTCGCGAGCGCTTTATACGGATTCGCAGAGTGGCTTGTCAGTTACCGATTGTCGGCATGTTGACGTCAAAAAAATGCCTTATTTCCGATTGGCCAGCATTGCGATATTGCCTCCGGCGACCGAGGCGGATTCGGCCGGATATGACCGGCCTTGATGGATAAGGAAATTTTCCCAAGGGGTGCGCCGGTTTTTTGAAAGGCTCTGGCTCGGTGCTATCAGCGATGCGAGTGGCGCACTCGAGGGGGAATTTGCTCGAAAATTGAACTGCGTCGCAAAGCCCCAGGGAACTATTCGAGGTGCGGTCGACTGGTCCGGGAGGCGCTCGTAAAAGGCTGTGCTCGGGTAGACTGTCGCGCCCCCATTCCCACCAGCTTTGTCATGACCAGTCTCAAGTACCTCCGCGGCTACCCGGCCCACCTCCAGGAACAGGTGGCGCAGATGATGGCCGCCGGCCGCCTCGGCGAGTACCTGGAGCGCCGCTATCCGGGCCGCCACGAAGTGCAGAGCGACAAGGCGCTGTACAGCTACGCCATGACCCTGAAGCAGGAGCACCTGCGTAACGCGCCGGCCCCGGACAAGGTGCTCTACGACAACAAGCTCGATGTGGTGCACAAGGCCCTCGGCCTGAACACGGCCATCTCGCGGGTGCAGGGCGGCAAGCTCAAGGCGAAGAAGGAAATCCGCGTCGCGTCGCTGTTCAAGGAAGCCGCGCCGGAGTTCCTGCAGATGATCCTGGTCCATGAGCTGGCGCACCTGAAGGAACGCGACCACACCAAGGCCTTCTACCAGCTGTGCGAGCACATGCTGCCCGGCTACCACCAGCTGGAGTTCGATCTGCGCATCTACCTCACCTGGCGGGAGCTGCCGGGCTGAGCCGAACGCCTGCTGCTAGGCTCTGAGGTAGCAGCCGACCGAGGTTCGCGGACATGCGTCCCACTCTCCGCACCCTCTGTTTCGTCCTCTGGGTGCTGGGCCTGGTCCCCTTCGCCGATGGCCGGGAATTGCTCGCAGTCGGCACCGAATTCCCCGGTATCTATGTCCTCGACCGCAGCGGTGAGCCGCGCGGGCTCGGTGTTGATGCGTTGCGCGTGATCGCCCGCGAGCTGGGTTATCAGGTGCGTTTCGAGCACTACCCCTGGGCACGCGCGCAGAAGCTGGTGGAAGAGGGCCGCGCCGATGTGCTGATCGGCCCCTACCGGACCGCCGCGCGGGAGCGCCGTTTCCAGTTCGCCGAGCCCGGCTTCTACCGCGACAGCGTCGTCTTCTATGCCCGCACGGACTCTGCCAGCAGTTGGGACGGCACCCTGGAAAGCCTCCTGGGGAAACGCATCGCCATCATCCACGGCTGGATCTACGGCGAACGCTTCGAAGCCATGCGCGGCCAGCTCGACCAGCACGTCACGCCCTCGGTGGAGCATGCCTTCAAGCTGCTGATGGCCGGGCGCGCCGACCTGGCCGCCACCAACGTGCGGGATTCCCGGCCGCGCATCGAAGAGCTGGGTATCGCCGACAAGGTGCATCGCCTCAAGCCGGACATCGATACCCAGGTGGGCTATTTCGCCCTGCCAAGAGGCGAATCCCACCGCCAGCTCCGTGACGACATCGGCCGCACCCTGCGACAGATGCGTGCCGATGGTCGGCTGGCAAAGCTCGCAAAGCCTTATGGCGTGCCGCTTCCCTGAGCAGGTCGTCCGATTGCCCCAATCGACCGTGGGCGTTGGAGTGGCACATGGCTACACTGCCGCCACAGGAAGAAGGGGGAGCCGGATTGAACGCAGTCGAGTCGGATTATTCGATCTACCGCAAGGTGGTCACGCAGTTGATGAATGGCGAGGAGCAACTGCCCAGCCTGCCGATGATCACCCTGGATATCCGCCGCGCCCTGGCTGATCCGAACGTCTCGGTTGCCCGTCTGAAACAGGTCATCAGCAGGGACCCGGCCCTCAGCGCGCTGCTGATGAAGCACGCCTCCAGCATCGTGTTCCGCTCCACCCAGCCGCCTAGGACCCTGGAAGACGTCATCCGCATGCTCGGCCTGCAGGAGGTGGACCGCATCACCCTGGTGCACAGCCTGAAGAGCCTCTTCACCCTTCACAGCGTCGCCCACAAGCAACTGTTCGTTGGCGTCTGGGGAAGGCTGACGCGGCAGGCTGCCATCAGTGCCGTGCTCGCCCGCCCCCTGGGATTCACTTCGCCAGACCACGCACTGCTGGCCAGCCTGCTCTGCGATGTCGGCGAGCTGGCGGTGCTCTCTGCATTCAAGGACGCCAGTCAGGTACCAGGCCCCGAGGTTTATGCGCGGCTCTGTCGCGAATACGGCCAGTCCCTGAGCGTGATCGTGCTGCAGAAATGGGCCGTGGATCAGAGCTACATCGAGGTGGTGCGCGGCGCTCGGCGCTGGGACGTCGACAGTGGCGGCCGGCTCGGCCTGATCGATCTGGTCAACCTGGGCCTCTACCATGCCATGCGCGACGATGGCCGATTCGCACAGCTGCCGCCGCTCGACCAGCTCGCCGCGTTCCGCAAGCTGGTACCGCCATCGGACGTGCTGGACGCCGGGGGAGGGCTGGCCCTGGTTTCCGCCCATCAGGACGCCATCCAGCGCACGGCCAGCCTGCTGCGCTGAAGGGCGCACCTATACTCAGGCGTACCGCTCGCTCCTGGGTGATCCATGCGCCGACTACCGCTGCTCTGCCTCAGCCTGTGCCTGGCCTGGGCTCATGCGGTCACGGCTGCTGAGCAGTGGCGGGTAGCGGTGGCAGAGGTTCCGGGGCTGGCCGAGGCGAACGGTACCGGCCCCCTGCCGGACCTGCTCCGCGCGCTGGACGCGCAATTGCCGGACATCGACTTCGAGCTGCAGATCACCCCCTTCGCCCGCACCTTCCATCTGCTGCAGAACGGCCAGTGCGAGTTCCAGGTGCCCTTTCTTGGCAATCTGCCGCGCCTGCCGGCCGGATTGCGCTATGGCTCGGGCCGTCTCTGGCAGGTGCGCTTCGGCCTGTTCACCCAGCGTGGCAATGCCCTCAGCGTCGCCCAACTGCTCGACCCGGCCCACGTGCTCAGTGCCGAGCGTCTGGCCGCCAGCGGCATGGACGCCGCTCAGCAGGCACAGCTGAAGCCCCTGTTGGGGCGGAGTTGGCGACTGGACGAATTGCAGGAGCAGCTCGCCATGCCTACCGTGCCCACGGCCTTGCGGACCCTGGCCTATCCCTATCGGATTGAGACCGATCGCGCCCATGCGCCCTGGCTGGGGTTCCCGGCGCTCTCCGGCAACAGCATCGAGGGCAGCCTGCAAAAGCTGGTGCGCGGGCGACTCGACGGCTACGTGTTCGCGGTGAACCAGACGGAACACGAGATCGACCGCCTGGGCCTGCGTGAGCAGTTGCGGGCCCAGGATTTCGGTCTCTATCCGGTGCGCTGGCTGGTGCCGGACAACCTGCGTGGCGCCCAGGTGGACCGGCGCCTCATGGAAGCCCTGGGCAAGCTGCAGAAGCAGCCGGGCTTCGAGAAATTGCAGGCGCCGCTGAACAGGTTGTCCAGCGACTGGAAGCCCTGGCCCTAGCGCTTCCAGAAGGGCTTGAGGGCTTCCTCCAGCGCCTGCGCGCGGCTCAGGCCAACGTCCCTCAGGGCGTGATCGTCCAGCTCCAGGAGCTGGCGGCGGGTATGCAGGCGCATCCAGAAGCGGTACCAGCGATCGCCCAGCCGTGCCGGTGCCAGGGAAACAGTGGCGCGCTGCTCCTGTTCCAGTTCCCGTGCTTGGAGAGTCAGACGTACATCGCTCAGGCCGTTCATCATTGCGTTCCTCATGCCCTTGGTGGATCGGGGTGGAACCATGATGTCCGTCGGCGAAATCACAATACAGATTCACGATCTGTATATTTTTTTCATACAGATTGCGTGATTTCCTATCTGAATCCTCCGTTTCAGGATCATCTGTAATGGTTCTGCTGCGGATATGTGCCGATTCGGGAGACTGTCATGAAGCTCTACATCAAGCTGGCCGAGACCCTGGGCGAACGTATTGAGCACGGGTACTACCGCCCCGGCGACCGCCTGCCATCGGTACGAGCCCTGAGCCTGGAGCACGGCGTGAGCCTGAGTACGGTGCAGCAGGCCTACCGGATTCTCGAAGACAGCGGCCTGGCCGAGCCGCGGCCGAAGTCCGGTTACTTCGTGCCGCCGCGCCGCCAGACGCCGGCGCTGCCAGCGGTGAGCCGCGCACCGCAACGGCCGGTGGATGTCTCGCAGTGGAATGACGTACTCGACCTGATCAAGCGCAGCGCCAAGGACAATGTGCTCCAGCTTGGCCGAGGCATGCCGGACATCACCAGCCCGACCTTGAAGCCTTTGCTGCGCAGCCTCGGCCAGATAAGCCGGCGCCAGGACGGCAGCGGTCTGTACTACGACAGCATCTACGGCACCCAGGCCCTGCGTGAACAGGTGGCGCGCCTGGCGCTGGATTCCGGCTGCCAGATCCCCGCCAGCGACATCGTCATCACCACCGGTTGCCACGAGGCGCTGTCGGTGGCGATCCGCTCCACCTGCGAGCCGGGGGACATAGTCGCGGTGGATTCGCCGAGCTTCCACGGCGCCATGCAGACCTTGAAGGGCTTCGGCATGAAGGCCCTGGAACTGCCCACCGACCCGCTCAATGGCATCAGCCTGGAGGCGCTGGAAATGGCCCTGGAACAGTGGCCAATCAAACTGATCCAGCTCACCCCCAACTGCAACAACCCGCTCGGCTACATCATGCCGGAGGCACGCAAGCGCGCCCTGGTCACCCTGGCCCAGCGTTATGACGTGCCAATCCTGGAGGACGACGTCTACGGCGACCTCGCCTACCAGTACCCGCGCCCGCGCACCATCAAGTCCTTCGATGCCGATGGCCGCGTGCTGCTCTGCAGCTCCTTCTCCAAGACTGTGGCGCCGGGTATCCGCGTCGGCTGGATCGCCCCCGGCCGCTACCTCGACCGGGTGCTGCACATGAAGTACATCTCCACCGGCGCCACCGCCACCCAGCCGCAACTGGCGCTGGCCGACTTCATCGCCAACGGTCACTACGAACCGCACCTGCGGCGCATGCGCAGCCAGTACCAGAACAGCCGTGACCAGATGATCGACTGGGTGATGCGCTACTTCCCCGAAGGCACCCGCGCCAGCCGGCCCCAGGGCAGCTTCATGCTCTGGGTGGAACTGCCCGAGGATTTCGACACCCTGCTTCTCAACCGCGCCCTGTTGCCCAAAGGCGTACAGATCGCCGCCGGCAGCATCTTCTCCGCCTCCGGCAAATACCGGAACTGCCTGCGGATGAACTACTCCTCCAAGCCCACCCCAAGCATCGAAGCCGCCGTGCGGATGGTGGGGGAGACGATCAGGGAGTTGATGGGGGAGTAAAGGAGGAGGCGTTCAGACCCCCAACTTGTGGGAGCGAATTCATTCGCGATTCAGGCCGCAGGCCTGCGGGTCAGGAGCCGCTGTGCGGCTTTCGCGAAGGAATTCGCTCCTACAGGATCGAGATCAATCAGAGCCAGTGCGCGTCCCAGAACGGATAGTCGCCAATCTGCTCCACCAGCCCTGCCCGCAAAGGGTTGGACACGATATAGCGGGCGACTTTCAAGAGATCTTCATCCCGCCGCAAACCGTGGTCATGGAACCCTGCTTGCCAGACCACACCGTCGATGCTCGTCTGCATTCCGAGCTGTCTCGCAGATCGGCCCTTGAACACTTTCACGACGGTGGAAAGGGGAATTGGCCCCCTGAGTTGAAACAACCAATGCAAATGGTCCGGCATCAGTACCCAGGCCAGTGAGTCGATCACGTTCTGCTCATGCAGGCGACGTAGCTCGGCGACAGCGATACGAGCGTGGGTGAAGTCCCTGAACAGTGGCCGGCGGCCTTCCGTGCTGGTTGTGATGTGGTAGATCTGTCCGGGTAAAGATCGCCTGCCCACCCTGAGTTTCTTGCTTGGCATTTCCATTGCCTCCTGGTTACGAAGGCAAAGACTTTAAAAGCCTGCTATGGAAGCTGGTGCTTGCCCGGGCAGGGAATTCACTGAAGGTCGTGAGCGGCGGAGCCCATACTCCGTGTGGGAAAGCATTCGCGAATGAATTCGCTCCCACAAGAATTGCGCTGCAAGCCTGGGATTGCTCCCCTACACCACCTTCCCCTCATTCAACAAATGCGCCGCCAGCGTCCTCAGCGCCCCCAGCTGCCGGCAGATAAGCCCAAGCTCGGTCTGCACCAGACGGGGGCGGTCGTCCATGTCTTCGGGTAGCTGCTCCAGGGTCTTGGCGAGGGCATCCTCCTCATCGCGATGAATACTGATCGGACGGCGGTCGGTCAGGCCCTGGGCGATGCAGTCCAGGCTTTCGGCAATCTGTTCGGCGGCTTGGTTGATGGTCGGTGTCAGGGCTTCGCCCGGCGTTTCGCTGCGATGGGCGCCGAGTGCGGAGAGGTAGCTGAGCAGGGTGTGGGAGAGCACCAGGAAGCGGAAGCCGACATCGGCCTCCTTCCGGAAGTGGCCCGGCTCCATGAGCATGTTGGACAGCGTGGTGGACAGTGCCGCGTCGGCGTTGTGGGCGTTGCGCCGGGCCAGGCGGTAGGCCAGGTCGTCGCGTTTGCCGCTGGCGTACTGCTGCATGATCTGCCGCAGGTAGCGGCTGTTGCAGGCGAGGGTGTTGGCCACCACCTGGTTGAGCCGGCGGCCCTGCCAGTCGGGCAGGATGAAGATCACCGCGAGGCCGGCGATCAGGGCGCCGAGCAGGGTGTCCACGAAGCGCGGCAGGAACAGGCCGTAGCTGTTGCCGACCTGGTTGAAGCAGAACAGCACCATCAGGGTGATCGCGGCGGTGGCCAGGGTGTAGCGGGTCGCACGGTTGGCGAAGAAGATCACCCCGGCGATCACGGCGAATGCGGACTGCACCAGGGCGCTGGGGAACAGGTCGAACAACGCCCAGCCCAGTGCCAGGCCGAGTAGGGTACCGGCGATCCGCTGCACCAGCTTGCGCCGGGTGGCGCCGAAGTTGGGCTGGCAGACGAACACCGTGGTCAGCAGGATCCAGTAGCCCTGCTCGGGGTGGATCAGGTGCAGCACGCCATAGCCGGCGGTCAGTGCGACAGCCATGCGCAGGGCGTGGCGGAACACCAGGGACGTGGGCGTGAGGTTCTGTTTGAGGCGTTCCCAGACGTCCTTCGGGCCCTTGGGCGAGCGGTCCAGCAGGCTGGCATCCTGGGCTTCGGCGAGGGCGTCAGGGTTGCTGGCATCGATCAGCAGGCGGTCGAGGGTGGCGAGGTTGCGCGCCAGGGCGTTGAGCGAGCGCAGCAGGCCGCGCCAGGCCGGGTTGCTCTGGATGCGCAGGTGTTCCAGGGATTTGTTCAGGTCTTCCAGAGCCTGGGCGCCGTCCAGGTAGTCGAACGGCTGGCGCATTCGGATGGCTCGGCCCAGGGCCTGGCAGGCGCCGCCCTGCTGGCGCAGCAGGCGCTGGCAGCGGAACAGCACATCGCTGTGGAAGAAGGCTTCGGCCAGTTCGTTGTAGGCGTAGTGGGAGGAACTGGCGCGTTCGTGGATGTCCTGGGCGAGGAAATAGAGCTTGAGGTAGCGACTCACCTTGGGGCCCGGCCGGCCATTGCCGACGCGGTGCAGGATGATCTCCTTGGCCGCATTGAGCGCCGCCACCACCTTGCCGTTCTGCCGTGCCAGCTCCAGGCGTCGTGCTTCCACGTCGAGCTGGCGCACCGGCTCCAGCAACGCGGATTTCAGCTTGAGGTACTGCCCCAGTTCACGGAACAGCTTGGCCAGGCTCTGCTGCACCGGCTGGTGGGTGAAGACGGCCTGCCAGAGCACCGACAGCAGGCCGTACCAGGCGGCGCCGGCCACCAGCAGCACGGGTTCCTGCCAGAGATTGGTGGGCGCGCCATCGCGCTGGTCCACGCCGATCATGGTGTAGATGGAAAGGATCAGCGTCGCCGAGGCGATGGTGGCGTAGCGCTCACCGAGGGCGCCGAGCATGGTCAGGCCGAAACTGGCCAGGGCCAGGGCGCCGACGAAGACCCAGGGGTAGGGGAACAGCAGTTCCACCGAGAGCGAGGCGACGCTGAAGCAGCCGAGGGTCACCAGCAGTGCAGTGAGACGTCCCTGCCAGCTGTCGTCGGTTTCCGCCAGGGCGCTGGCGATGATGCCGAGAAATAGGGGGATGAGCAGGTCCATGCGGTCCTGCTGCCAGCACAGCGCCATGCTTCCGGTGAGGGCGACGAAGACGCGCAGGCTGTAGCTGAACTTGTCGAGCGCCCAGAGGCGGCGCAGCGTTTCATTGAATCGGGTCGGGGGCATAGGGGCCTTGTGGGCGAATGTCCGTTACGGCTGTGCTGCTGGCGACAGCCTAAGGTGAGCGGGAGGCGCTGTCAGCCACCCTGTCGCATTCGATGCCGGGCGACGGCGGGAGTCACATGGAAAGGAATGAAAAAATCAGGCACGGGAGTACCTGGGCGCGCTGGTGGCCACCCGTATTTTGGTGCAGTCTTGGCGAACCCGCTGGCCAAACCTGTTCTCGGATGCCCCTGCATGAGACGACGCTGTGGTTTTGCCCTGTTCGCCCTGCTGCTCGCTACCGCAAGCGCCTACGCTGAAACCTTGCGCATGGCCGCCGACGTCTGGCCCCCCTTCACCGATGCGAGACTGCCGGGTAACGGGCTGGCGGCCGAGCTGGTGAGCACCGCGTTGAAGCGCGCCGGACACCGCCCGGAATATGTCGAAGTGCCCTGGGCCCGTGCCTTGCGTGGAGTCCAGGTGGGGGATTACGACTTGATCGTCAACGCCTGGTACAGCGATGAACGCGCGCGCTTCGGCCAGTTCTCCCAGCCTTACCTGACCAATCGCATTCTCTTCCTCAAGCGCAAGGGCAGCGACGTCGACTTCCGGACGCCGGCCGACCTCAAGCGCTACAGCATCGCCGTGGTGCGCGGATACAGCTACCTGCCGAGTTTCGATGCCGACACCAGCCTGAACAAGGTGGCGGTGAAGGGCTTCCAGATGGCCGCGCGGATGCTGGCCGCCGGGCGAGTACAGCTGACCCTGGAAGACGATCTGGTGGCGCGCTACTACCTCGGCCGCGAGTTGGCGGGCGTTCGAGACCAGTTGGAGTTCCTGCCTCGGCCGCTCAGCGAGAACGGCCTGCACATCCTGGTACGCCGCAGCCACCCGCGTCATCAGCAACTGGTGGATGAGTTCAACCGGGCGATGCAGGCCATGCGCGACGACGGCACCTATCAGGCCATCTTCGCCCGCCACGGCCTACCTGCCCCCGAAAGGACCTGCTGCGCGTCGGAATGACTGCGTTCAGCCCGGCATGTCGAGTGCCGTCAGAGGATGCGGACCTTGTAGCTACGCCCCTTGATCTTCCCTTCGCTGAGACGCTTGAGCGCCTGCTTGGCGATGCCGCGTTCCACGGCGACGAAGGCCTGGAAGTCGAAGATGGCGATCTTGCCCACCTGGCTGCCCGGAATCCCGGCTTCGCCGGTGAGGGCGCCGACGATGTCGCCGGGGCGCAGCTTTTCCTTGCGACCGCCGTTGATGCACAGGGTGGCCATGGGCGGCAGCAGGGGATCGCGGTTCTTCACGATCAGCTCGTCGATGCGCTGCCAGTTCAACGGCGCCTGTTGCAGATCCTCGATGGCCTGGGCGCGGTTGGCTTCGGCTGGCGCCACCAGGCTCAGGGCCAGGCCCTTCTCGCCGGCGCGGCCACTGCGGCCGACGCGGTGGATATGCACCTCGGGGTCGCGGGACAGTTCGACGTTGATGACGGCTTCCAGGTTGGCGATGTCCAGGCCGCGGGCGGCGACGTCGGTGGCGACCAGCACGCTGCAGCTCTGGTTGGCGAACAGCGCCAGCACCTGGTCACGCTCGCGCTGTTCCAGGTCGCCATGCAGCGACTGCGCGGACACGCCGTTGTCGCGCAGGTGGGCTTCCAGCTCCTGGCACTGCTGGCGGGTGTGGCAGAAGGCGACGCAGGACTGCGGGCGATTGCTCTGCAGCAGGCGCAGCACGGCGTCCATGCGCTGGCGCGGATCGATCTCGTAGAAGCGCTGCTCGATCTGGCTGTCGTCGTGCAGGGCCTCGACCTTCACCTGCTGCGGATCGCGCATGAAGGTCTTGGCCAGTTGCGCGATGCCTGCCGGGTAGGTGGCGGAGAACAGCAGGGTCTGCCGGCGTGCCGGGAGCTGGCCGATGATGTCGGCGATGCTGTCGTAGAAGCCCATGTCGAGCATGCGGTCGGCTTCGTCCAGCACCAGGGTGTTGAGACCGTCGAGCACCAGGGTGGCCTTGCGCAGGTGCTCCTGGACCCGGCCTGGCGTGCCGACGATGACGTGGGCGCCGTGTTCCAGCGAGCCCACTTGCGGGCCGAAGGGCACGCCGCCGCAGAGGGTCAGCACCTTGATGTTGCCGTGGCCTCGGGCCAGGCGGCGGATTTCCTTGGCCACCTGGTCGGCCAGCTCGCGAGTCGGGCAGAGCACCAGCGCCTGGCAGCCGAAGTAGCGCGGATTGAGCGGCTCCAGCAGACCGATGCCGAAGGCTGCGGTCTTGCCGCTGCCAGTCTTGGCCTGGGCGATAAGGTCCTGGCCCTTGAGGATCAGCGGCAGGGCCTGGGCCTGGATCGGCGTCATGTCGCGGTAGCCCAGGGTTTCCAGGTTGGCCAGGGTGGCCTCGGAGAGGGGCAGGGAAGTAAAGGCGGTGGTGGTCACGGGGGGAGCCTGAAAGTCTAAATGGCGCGCAGTTTAGCAGGCCGTGGCACGCCACCCCCGTCACTCGTCGATATCGCGGCCCACATGGTGCACGGCGCGGCCGCTGTCCGGTGGTAACTGGAAGAAAATCGCCGCCGCCAGCAGGGTCAGTACGCCAACGCACAGATAGGTGGCCTGGAAGGCCTCCAGCACGCTCTCCGCATCCGGCTTGCCGAAGCCGCCGAGCAATGCCGCCGCCACCGCAACGCCCAGGCTCATGGCCAGCTGCATCACCACCGAGAGCAGGCTGTTGCCGCTGCTGGCCTGTTGGTCGTCGAGGTCGAGCAGGGTGACGGTGTTCATCGCGGTGAACTGCATCGAGTTCACCGCCCCCAGGGCGCCCAGGTGCAGGAGCAGCAGCGGGTAGGGTGTGTCGGTGTCGATCAGCGCCAGGCTGGCGATCATCCCGCCGAGCAACAAGGTGTTGCCGAGCAACAGGCGGCGGTAGCCGAGGCGGTCCAGCAACGGTTTGGCCAGGGGCTTGGCGAGCATCGCGGAGATAGCGAGGGGGATCATGGTCATGCCCGCCTTGGCCGGCGAGTAGTCCAGGGCCACTTGCAGCAGCAGCGGTGTGAGGAAGGGCAGCGCGCCGCTGCCCAGGCGTGAGAACAGGTTGCCCAGGATGCCGGCCGCGAAGGTGCGCGTGCGAAACAGCGAGGGCGCGAACAAGGGGCTTTCCACCTGCACCGCGTGCAGCCAGTACGCGGCCAGGCAAGCCAGGCCGCCGAGCAGCAGGAGCATCACCCGAACATGGGGCAGGTGCAGCTCGCCCAGGCCTTCCAGGGCGATGGTGATCAGCACCATCGCGGTGCCGAACAGCAGGAAGCCAACCAGATCCAGGCGCACCGGTCCGCTGCCGCGCAAGTCGGGCATGAACCGCCAGGCGGCCAGGCCGCCGAGCAGACCCACCGGAATGTTGATGAGGAAGATCCAGTGCCAGGAGACGTACTCCACCAGCCAGCCGCCCAGGGTCGGGCCGATGAGTGGGCCGAGCAGGCCGGGCAGGGTGATGAAGCTCATGATGCGCACCAGCTCCGAGCGCGGGTAGGCGCGCAGCACCACCAGGCGCCCCACCGGCATCATCAGTGCGCCGCCGAGTCCCTGCACCACCCGGGCGCCCACCAGTTGCGGCAAGGTGGATGACAGGGAGCAGAACAACGAACCGAGGCTGAACAGCAGCACCGCGCCGAAGAACACCCGGCGCGTGCCGAATCGGTCGGCGATCCAGCCGGAGGCCGGAATCAGCAGGGCCACGGTGAGCATGTAGGCGATGATCACCGACTGCATGCGCAGCGGGTCCTCCGCCAGGTCTCGGGCCATGGCCGGGAGGGCCGTGTTGAGGATGGTGCCGTCCAGTGCCTGCATGAAGAAGGCTACCGCCACCAGCCAGGGCAACAGGCGGGCGGTACGGGCATCGAGGGAGACGGGTTCGGCCATGACGATCCTTCAGTGGGCGACCCTGCGCACTTTAGGCTCAGGCCGGTCCGGTTGCCAGTTGGTCACATTTGGACCAAGGAGTGCTGGCGCCCGGCTGTCAGGCTTGCCACTATCCATACCCCACTGTTCCTGCCATGGAAGGAATGTCCCAATGCGGACCCTCTGTGCCCTGCTGTTGAGCTGGCTGAGCGCGACCTCCTGCGTCGCGGCGGAGTGGTTTCCGTTGCAGGTCGAGGTGGATGGCCGCCAGGCCAGCTACCAGCCGCTGACCGGGGCGAGCAAGCCCTGGCGCATCTGCGCCCTGCTGCCCCACGGCATGGACCGCTACTGGTGGGGCGTGGCCTGGGGCCTGGATGAGGAAGCACAGCGCCAGGGCGTGCAGCTTGGCATATACGAAGCCGGCGGCTACCAGTATCCCGATATGCAGCGTGCGCAACTCACCCGTTGCGGCCAGCTTGCCGCCGATGCCTATGTGATTGCCGCCATCAGCGCCAAGGGGCTCTGCGACGAGATCGCCCTGCTGCACCGCGACAAGGTGCCGGTGATCGACCTGATCAACCGCATCGACTGCCCCGGCATCACCGCCCGCAGCCAGGTGGACTTCGCCGACATGGCCAAGGCCGCCATGGCCTACATCATCGAACACAGCAAGGGGCGAACGGTGCGCGTGGGCTGGCTGCCAGGGCCCCAGGACGCCGGCTGGGTGGCCGATGCCGAACGTGGCCTGGCCGAGATGGATGTGAGCAGCAAGGTGGCGGTGATAAACGGCGGCTACGGCCCGGTGGACCGATCCACCCAGGCGGTGCTGGTGCGCCAGTTGCTGGCCCGCGAACCGGAGCTGGACTACATCCTCGGCAATGCAGAGGCGGCGGCCTTCGCCGGCCAGCTGGTGCGTGCCGGCGGCAGCCGCTACAAGGCCCAGGTGGTTTCGCTCTATGCCACCGAGCGGGTGCTGGAAGCCATCGCCGATGGCTCGGTCCTGGCTTCGCCTACGGATGCGCCAGTGATTCAGGCGCGGGTGGCTGTGGACCTGGCGATACGTGCGCTGGAAGGCAAACCGTCGCCGCAGCGGGTCAGTCCGCGAATCGAAGTGATCGACAAGGGCAACTTCAAGCGCTTCGACATCAGCCACCTGATGCCGCCCAGCGGACACTGGATGATCCGGCAGGAGTTGCCGGAGTAGGACGTCAACGTTGGTGCGCGCGGCGCACCCTACCCGGCAACTTCCCCGCTCCAGGCCGGACACTGTGCGCACCGATTACGGGATCGGTGTGGCTCGACGCCCAGGTGCAGGCAATTTCGCGAATGAATTCGCTCCCACAACGGCGGTGGCAGCGTCGCGGAAATGAAAAAGGCCCCAGGTGCATAGCACCAGGGGCCTTTTCCTTTTCGCAGGAGCCTTACAGCTTGCGCAGCGGCGCGCCACGTACCGGCTTGTCGCCGGCCACGTAGTAGCTGGCGGTGCTACGCGGCAGCGGTTTGCGGTTGCGGATCTTATCGGCGATTTTCTCGGCGATCATGATGGTGGTCGCGTTGAGGTTGCCGGTGATGATCTCCGGCATGATCGACGCGTCCACCACCCGCAGGCCTTCCATGCCGTGCACGCGGCCCTGGCCATCCACCACCGCCATGTCGTCGGTGCCCATCTTGCAGGAGCAGGACGGGTGGAAGGCGGTTTCCGCATGGGTACGGATGAACTCGTCCAGCTCGGCGTCGCTCTTGAGGTTCGCGCCCGGGCTCAGCTCGCGGCCGCGGTACGGGTCCAGCGCCGGCTGGCCCATGATTTCGCGGGTGATGCGGATGCCGTCGCGGAATTCCTGCCAGTCCTGTTCGTGGGACATGTAGTTGAACAGGATGCTCGGGTGCTTGCGCGGGTCCTTCGATTTCAGGTGGATACGGCCACGGCTCGGCGAACGCATGGAGCCCATGTGGGCCTGGAAGCCGTGTTCCTTCACCGCGTTGCTGCCGTTGTAGTTGATCGCCACCGGCAGGAAGTGGAACTGGATGTTCGGCCACTCGAATTGCTCGCGGGTGCGGATGAAACCGCCGGCCTCGAACTGGTTGCTGGCGCCGAGCCCGGTGCCGAGGAACAGCCACTCGGCACCGATGGCCGGCTGGTTCCACCATTGCAGGGCGGGGAACAGGGACACCGGCTCCTTGCAGGCGTACTGCAGGTAGAGCTCCAGGTGGTCCTGCAGGTTGGCGCCCACGCCCGGCAGGTCGTGCACCACCGGTACGTCGAGGTCGCGCAGCAGGGCGGCCGGGCCGACGCCGGAGCGCTGCAGCAGTTGCGGCGAGGCGATGGCGCCGCTGCACACCAGGACTTCACGACGGGCACGGACGGTGATGGGGTTGTCGTTGTTGCCCTGCAGGTAGGCAACACCGGTGGCCCGCTTGCCGCTGAACAGGATGCGGTCGGTCAGGGCGTGGGTGACGATGGTCAGGTTGGGGCGGCTGCGTGCCTGGTCCAGGTAGCCGCGACCGGTGGCGGCACGGCGGCCTTCCGGGGTCACGGTGCGGTCCATGGGACCGAAGCCTTCCTGCTGGTAGCCGTTGAGGTCTTCGGTGCGGGGGAAACCAGCCTGCACGCCGGCTTCGACCATGGCGTGGAACAGCGGGTTGTTGCCGGCCTTGGGCGTGGTCACGCTCACCGGGCCTTCGCCGCCGTGGAAGTCGTTCGGGCCGATGTCGCGGGTTTCCGCCTTGCGGAAGTAGGGCAGGCAGTCCAGGTAGGTCCAGTCTTCCAGGCCCGGCGTCTTGGCCCAGCCGTCGAAGTCCAGCGCGTTGCCGCGGATGTAGCACATGCCGTTGATCAGCGAGGAGCCACCCAGGCCCTTGCCACGGCCGCACTCCATGCGGCGGTTGTTCATGAAGGGCTCGGGATCGGTCTCGTACGCCCAGTTGTAGCGGCGGCCCTGCAGCGGATAGGCGAGGGCGGCGGGCATCTGGGTACGGAAATCCATGCGGTAGTCCGGGCCGCCGGCTTCCAGCAGCAGGACGCTGACATCGGAATCTTCGGTCAGGCGGGTGGCCAGCACGTTACCGGCCGAACCGGCTCCGACGATGATGTAATCGAATTCTTGGGACATGTGACTTACCTGCTAGATAACCCGGGGTCGCCCCCGGGGCACGGCATCTTGTTCTTGGGTGCGGCCCGGTATGCTCCGGGCCGCCTGGGCGCGGGCTCGGGTCAGAACACCGAGTAGTAGTCGCCCATCTCGACCTGTACGGACTTGATGCGGGTGTAGTGGGCCAGGGTGGTCAGGCCGTTCTCGCGGCCGACGCCGGACTGCTTGTAACCGCCCACCGGCATTTCGGCGGGGGACTCGCCCCAGGTGTTGATCCAGCAGATGCCGGCTTCCAGCTTGTGGATCACGCGGTGGGCGCGGGCCAGGTCGCGGGTGACGACGCCGGCGGCCAGGCCGTACTCGGTGTCGTTGGCGCGGCGGATGACTTCTTCTTCGGTGTCGTACACCAGGATGCTCATCACCGGGCCGAAGATTTCTTCGCGGACGATGGTCATGTCGTCGGTGCAGTCGCTGAATACGGTTGCGGCCACGTAGGCGCCTTTGGCGTATTCACCGTCGGTGACGCGCTCGCCGCCGATCAGCAGGCGGGCACCTTCCTTGCGGCCGGCTTCGATGTAGCCGAGCACGCTTTCCATGTGGGCGAAGCTGGTCAGCGGGCCGAAGTTGGTGTTGGCATCTTCCGGGTTGCCCAGGCGGATGCGCTTGACGCGCTCGATCACCTTGTCTTCGAAGCGGGCCTGCAGGGCGCGCGGTACGAACACGCGAGTGCCGTTGGTGCAGACCTGGCCGGAGCTGAAGAAGTTGGCCATGACGGCGATGTCGGCTGCGCGGTCGAGATCGGCGTCTTCGAAAATGATCAGCGGCGACTTGCCGCCCAGTTCCATGGTCACTTCCTTCAGCGAAGAGCTGGAGGCGCTGGCCATCACCTTCTTGCCGGTGGAGGTGCCGCCGGTGAAGGAAATCTTCTCGATCAGCGGGTGTTCGGTCAGCCACTGACCAACTTCACGGCCGCTGCCGGTGAGGACGTTGAACACGCCATCCGGTACGCCGGCTTCGGTGTAGATCTCGGCCAGTTTCAGGGCGGTCAGCGGGGTGACTTCGCTGGGCTTGAAGATCATCGCGTTGCCGGCGGCGAGCGCCGGGGCGGATTTCCACATGGCGATCTGCACCGGGTAGTTCCAGGCGCCGATACCGGCGACCACGCCCAGGGGTTCGCGGCGGGTGTAGACGAAGCTGGTTTCGCGCAGCGGGATCTGCTCGCCTTCGATGGCGGGGATCAGGCCGGCGTAGTACTCGATCACGTCGGCACCGGTGACGATGTCCACGGCTTTGGTTTCGGCCAGGGGCTTGCCGGTGTCCAGGGTTTCCAGTGCGGCCAGCTCGTCGTTGCGCTCACGGAGGATATCCACGGCGCGACGCAGGATGCGCGAGCGCTGCATGGCGGTCATCGCGGCCCAGACTTTCTGGCCTTCGACGGCAGCGGCGACGGCACGCTCGACGTCGTCCTTGCTGGCGCGCTGGACGTTGGCCAGGACTTCACCAGTGGCCGGGTTGACGGTCTCGAAGGTGGCGCCGCTGGTAGCGTCGACGTAGCGACCGCCAATGTAGAGCTTCTGTTCTTCGAATCGGGCCATGGTGGTTGTCCTCTCTAGGTCTTGTGTTCGCAAGGCTGCCGGGCGGTTCACGCCGCCTGCTTGGCCAGTTGTTGATCAAGGAATTCGTAGGCGAGCAGGCGGGCCTGCTCGGTTTCGAAGGATTCGCCGGAGAGCGCGCCGCGCAGCCAGAGGCCGTCGATCAGGGCGGCCAGGCCACGCGCGGCGGTACGCGCGCTTTCCACATCGAGTTCGCGGCGGAACTGCCAGCAGAGGTTCGAGTACAGGCGCAGGTCGTTGATGCGCTGCAAACGGCGCAGGGACGGCTGGTGCATGCTGCTGGCCCAGAACGCCAGCCAGGTCTTCATGGCCGGGCCGTTGACCTGGGTCTCGTCGAAGTTGCCGTCGATGATGGAGCGGATGTAGCCACGCGCACTGTCGTCGCGCATGGTCTCGCGGCGCTTGCGCACCGCGTCCTGCAGATCGTTCATGAGGAAGCGCATGGTGGCTTCCAGCAGGCCGTTCTTGTCCTGGAAGTAGTGGCTGATGATGCCGTTGGAAACCCCGGCGAGCCGCGCAATGTAGGAAATGCTGGCGTCGCCCATGCCGACCTGGTCCACCGCCTCGAGCGTGGCGTGGATCAGCTGGGTGCGCCGCAGGGGCTGCATTCCGACTTTTGGCATGGGGTTTCCTCCTCTTCCGGAACCATTCCGGACGGGTTGAAATCCAGCCTACTTTATTTTGATTGATCGTTCAAACAACAAAGAATACGATGCGCACCATGGAACGGGATGCGGCAGTTCGCCGCACCTGATTTCAGGCCTTCTGCCGGCGGAAACCACCCGTCGCCGGCCGCTGGCGCGGGTCTGTCGTTGCGTCCATGAGGCGCCTGCTTTCACTGCCCTGGTATTTCCAAATGAGTAAAGCTCCAACAACAAACCACGGGAAGGTGCGTCTGAATCCGGTTGTGTTCTACGGATCCACCGCGCTCATCATGCTTCTCACGGTTGCCTTGATTGCGTTCCCGGAAGGTGCCGGCAGTGTGCTCGGCAAGGCCCAGGCCTGGCTGTCGCGCAGCTTCGGCTGGTACTACATGCTGGCCATCGGCGCGTACCTGTTCTTCGTCCTCTACGTCGCCTTCTCCCGCTACGGCAATCTGCGCCTGGGCGCCGACGACAGCCGTCCGGACTTCAGCTACGGCGCCTGGGCCGGGATGCTGTTTTCCTCGGGCATCGGCATTTCGCTGCTGTACTTCGCGGCCTCTGAGCCCATCGACCATCTCTACAACCCGCCGGAAGGCCTGCCGGGCAGCCAGTTCGCCGCACGCCAGGCGTTGCAGCTGACCTTCCTTCACTGGGGTGTGCATGGCTGGGCCATCTACGCACTGGTGGGCCTGGCGGTGGGTTACTTCGCCTATCGCCACAACAAGCCGCTGGCGCTGCGTTCGGCGCTCTACCCGCTGTTCGGCGAACGCCGGATGAAAGGTTCGGTGGGTAACGCGGTGGACTGCTTCGGCATCTTCGTGACCCTGCTGGGCCTGGTGACCAACCTCGGCATCGGTTCGCTGCAGGTGTCTTCCGGCCTGGAATACCTGTTCGGCCTGCCCCACAGCCAGGGCGCATTGCTGACGGTGATCCTGGTGATGAGCGCGGTGGCTACCCTGGCCGCGGTGTCGGGCATCGAGAAGGGCATCCGTCGCCTGTCGAACCTGAACATCATCCTGTTCAGCGGCCTGCTGGTGTTCGTGCTGCTGGCCGGCCAGACCCTGCACCTGCTCAACGGTTTCGTGCAGAACCTGGGTGACTACCTCAACGGCCTGGTGCTGAAGACCTTCGACCTTTACGTCTACACCGGCCAGTCCGGCAAGAGCGAAGAGTGGATGGGCCTGTGGACCCTGTTCTACTGGGCCTGGTGGATTTCCTGGGCGCCCTTCGTCGGCATGTTCGTGGCCCGTATCTCCCGTGGCCGCACCGTGCGCGAACTGGTTAGCGGCGTGCTGCTGATTCCGCTGGGCTTCACCCTGGCCTGGCTGTCGGTGTTCGGCAACAGCGCCATCGACCTGGTGATGAACCAGAACGCGGCGGACCTCGGCAAGGCGGCGCTGGAGCAGCCGGCCATGTCCATCTACCTGCTGCTGGAGCATTACCCCTGGGCCAAGGCGGTGATCGGCCTGTCGATCTGCGTCGGCTTCGTGCTCTTCCTCACCCCGGCCGACTCCGGCTCGGTGATGCTGGCCAACCTGTCCCGCGAGGAAGGCGACCTGGACGAAGACGCGCCGAACTGGCTGCGCATCTTCTGGTCCGTGGTGGTGACCCTGGCGACCATCGGCCTGCTGTTCGCCGGCAACTTCACCGCGATGCAGACGGTGGTGGTGCTGGCTGGCCTGCCGTTCTCGGTGGTGTTGCTGCTGTACATGTTCGCCCTGCTCAAGCAGATGAAGGCGGATGTGGCGGCGATGGAGCAGGCGCCGAAGCAGCCGAAAGTCGTCCAGTTGCATGGCGAAGCGGCCTGATCGGCTAATCGCCTGGATTGAAAAAGCCCGGTCTTGGACCGGGCTTTTTTATTGGCCTGTGGGAGCGAATTCATTCGCGAATAAATTCGCTCCCACAAGAAAGCATTACCTTTCGGCCTTGGCCAGCTGCTGATCCAGGTACTCATAGGCGATGTGCAGCGCCTGCTCGATATTGAAGGCATCGCCCGAGAGGGCGCCGCGCAGCCACAGGCCGTCGATCAGCGCAGCCAGGCCACGGGCAGCGGAGCGCGCCTGGTCCACGGGCAGGGCACGGCGCAGTTCGCAGCAGAGGTTGGAATACAGGCGGTGATCGTTGATCCGCTGCAGGCGGCGCAGGGACGGCTGGTGCATGCTGGCAGCCCAGAAGGCCAGCCAGGTTTTCATGGCCGGGCCGCTGACCTGACTGTCGTCGAAGTTGCCGGCGACGATGGCCCGCAAGTGTTCGCGCGGGGTGTCGTCGTGCAAGGTGGAGCGACGCTCGCGCACAGCACCGCTGAGGGCGGCCATCAAGTGGCGCATGGTGGCTTCCAGCAGGCCGTTCTTGTCCTGGAAGTAATGGCTGATGATGCCGTTGGAGACCCCGGCAACACGGGCGATATAGGCGATGCTGGCATCGCTGAGGCCTACCTGGTCGACGGCTTCGAGGGTGGCCTGGATCAACTGCGAGCGGCGGATCGGCTGCATTCCGACCTTGGGCATCGGGTATTTCCACCATTTTGTGCGGGAATTGGGAGCGCGCAGTCTAGGGGGAAATTGATTGATCGATCAATCGATGGGATTGATCGGGGGAGGGGCGAAGTGCCAGCTGTAGGAGCGATTTCAATCGCGAAAGGGGCGCGCAGCGGCCCCAGCCTTTCCGGGGCAGGCCTTCGGCCTGCTTCGCGATTGAAATCGCTCCCACAAAAAACAGAACGCCCCCGCGGGCGATGGCCGGCGGGGGCGTCCAGGGCGAGCTAGCTGCTTACTTCAGCCACTCATCCACGCGTTGCGGGTTCTTGGCGATCCAGTCCTTGGCGGCAGCTTCCGGCTTGGCGCCTTCGCGGATGGCCAGCATCACCGCACCCACTTCCTCGCCGTTCCAGGAGAATTTCTTCAGGAACGCGGTGGCGTCGGCGGCTTTGGCTTCCAGGCCAGGGTTGACCACGGTGTCGACGTGCTCGTCATCGCCATAGACTTTTTTCGGGTCTTCCAGGAAGCGCAGTTTCCACTTGGCGAACATCCAGTGCGGAATCCAGCCGGTCACCACGATCGGCTTCTGGGCCTTCTCGGCGCGGGTCAGGGCGGTTGCCATGGCCGGGCCGGAGCTGGGCATCAGCTTGATGTCGAGGTTGTACTGCTTGATGGCGTCTTCGGTGCGGCGCATTACGCCCGCGCCGGCGTCGATACCGGTGATCTTGCCGTCGAAGTCCTTGCTGTACTTGCTCAGGTCCTCAATGGACTTGGCCTGGACGTAGTCCGGGACGATCAGGCCGATCTTGGCGCCGGTGTAGTTCGAGCCCAGCACCACGACCTTGTCCTTCAGCTTGGCGTAGTACTCGCCGTGGGTGGCCGGCAGCCAGGCGGAGAGGGTGGCGTCCAGGTCGCCACGGGCCACGCCTTGCCACATGATGGCCGGCTCGACGGGTTTCAGTTCGACGCCGTAACCGAGTTTCTCCTTGAGGATTTCGCCGGCGACGTAGGTGGCGGCGACGCTGTCGTCCCAGCCGTTCACGAAGCCGATCTTCAGGGTTGGTTTGTCAGCGGCGTTGGCCATGCCCATGCCGAGGGCAAGGGCGGCGACGCCGAGGGTCTTGAGGTACAGGGATTTCATCTTGCGCATACGTATTGCTCCATCAGGTGGGATTGGCAGCCAACTACGTGGTCGGTGACCCGTTCTCAGGCGGGGTTCGCGACAGTGCCCGTCGTGACCCGTTGCCGGGCCACGATTGGCGAATTGCAAGGAAACGGGCTCCTGTGGGAGGAGCCCCGGGGTGTTACAGGCCGATGTGTTTCTTCACGGCGGCGGCGCCGTCCTGGCCATCGAAGGTGGTGACGCCGGCGAGCCACTTGTCCAGCACGGCCGGGTTGGCCTTGAGCCAAGTGGTGGCGACTTTCACCGGGTCTTCCTTCTCCAGGATCTTCTCCATCAGCTGGCTTTCCATCTGCACGTTGAACTGCAGATTGTTCAGCAGCTTGCCGACGTTGCCGCAACGCTGTTCATAGTCCGGCGGCACCACGGTGTAGACCTTGGCGGCGCCGTAGTCCGGACCGAACACGTCGTCGCCACCGGCCAGGTAGGTGATGTCGAACTGAGTGTTCATCGGGTGCGGTGCCCAGCCCAGGAACACCACCGGTTCCTTCTTCTTCACGGCGCGCTGCACCTGTACCAGCATGCCGGCTTCGGAAGACTCGACCATGCGGAATTGGCCCAGGCCGTACTGGTCGCCCTTGATCATCTTGTCGATCAGCAGGTTGCCGTCGTTACCCGGTTCGATGCCGTAGATCTTGCCGCCGAGCTGGTCCTTGAACTTGGCGATGTCCTGGAAACTCTTCAGGCCGGCGTCAGCCGCGTAGGTGGGAACCGCCAGGGTGTACTTGGCGCCTTCCAGGTTCGGGGTTGCCAGCACCTTCACGCCGTTGTCCTTGGTGAAGGGCTCGATCACCGCGTCCATGGAGGGCGCCCAGTAGCCGAGGAAGACGTCGATCTGCTTGTTCTTCACGCCGGTGAAGGCGATGGGCACGGACGCCATGATCTTGCGCGGGGTGTAGCCCAGTCCTTCGGTCAGCACCATGGCTACGCCGGTGGTGGCAGCGATGTCGGCCCAGCCGATTTCGGCGAAGCGGACCTGCTTGCAGCTCTGCGGCTCCTGGGCCCAGGCACCCTGGGCCAGTGCGCAGGCCAGCAGGCCCAGTGCAGCGACTTTCTTCATTTTTTTCATTAGCGACTCCCTGACATTGAAAGGTGAAGCGTTCTTAGTGCGCTTGCTGCCGCTGCAATCTGGCGCCGAGTCGACCGAATACGCGACCGCGAGTCGCGGTCTGGCGGGTGCCGAAGCTTTCGGTGATACGGTCGAGAATGATTGCCAGCAGTACCACTGCCATGCCGCTCTCGAAGCCCAGGCCGATGTCCAGGCGCTGGATACTGGCGAGCACGTCGTTACCCAGGCCACCGGCGCCGACCATCGACGCGATGATCACCATGGACAACGCCATCATGATGGTCTGGTTCACGCCGGCCATGATCGACGGCATGGCGTTCGGCAGCTGCACTTTGTATAGCAGTTGCCAGCTGGTGCAGCCGAAGGATTGGCCGGCTTCGACGATTTCCTTGTTCACCTGGCGGATACCGAGCGCGGTCAGGCGCACCGCCGGGGGCATGGCGAAGATCACGGTGGCGATGATGCCGGGCACGCGGCCGAGGCCGAAAAGCATCGCTGCCGGAATCAGGTAGACGAACGCCGGCATGGTCTGCATGAAGTCCAGTACCGGGCGGATCACATAGGCCACGCGCTCGCTCTTGGCGGCCCAGATACCCAGCGGAATGCCGAGCAGCAGGCTGATCAAGGTGGAGGAGAAGGTCAGGCCGAGGGTGACCACGGTCTGCTCCCAGAACCCGGTCATCACGATCAGGATCAGCGAGGCCGCGGTGAAGGCAGCGAACTTGGCGCCGATACGCCAGAAGCCCAGGCCCACGAACACGGCGATGATCACCCAGGCCGGCGGCCAGAGCAGGAAGCGCTCAATCAGCTCGGAGAAGCCGCTGACCACATTGCCGACGCTTTCGAAGGCGCCGCTGTAGTTTTCGAGCAGGTGCTGGACGACGTCATTCACCCAGCTGCCAAGATCCAGTTTCTCGCTCATCGTCATTCTCCCCGCAGGCGGCTCAGCAGGCGGCCTTTGCTGATCGCGCCGCTATAGCGGCCACTCTGGTCGACCACCGGGATCGGCCCTTCGTTTATCACCAGGCGCTGGATGACGCTGTCGAGTGGCAGGTCTTCCGGTACCGGGTCGATGTGCTTGAGCAGGCTCTGCTCCAGATCCAGGGTCCGGCCGCCCTCTACCAGCAGGGCGATCTTTTCCAGGCTGATGGAGCCACGGAAGTTGTTCTTCTCGTCGACGATGAAGGCGTAGTGCTTGTCCATGGCCTGCAGCTTCTGGCAGACCGTCTGGGCGTCGGGCGCCTTGCCGTTGTGCACGAACAGCGGAACGCTGTCGGACTTGAGCTGGCCGGCGGTGAGGTAGCGGCTGGTGTCGACCGTGTTGAAGAAGTTGCGCACGTATTCGTTGGCGGGGTTCTCGATGATCTCCTGGGGCGTGCCCACCTGGATCAGCTTGCCGCCTTCCATGATGCCGATGCGCGAACCGATGCGCATGGCCTCTTCGATGTCGTGGGACACGAAGATGATGGTGCGGCTGTGCTTCTTCTGCAGGTCCAGCAGCACGTCCTGCATTTCGCGGCGCTTGAGCGGGTCGAGTGCGGAGAAGGCCTCGTCCATGATGATCATCGACGGGTCCACGGCCAGGGCGCGGGCCAGGCCCACACGCTGTTGCATACCGCCGGAGAGCTCATGGGGATACTTGTGGGCGAAGCTGGCCAGGCCAACCTGCTCCAGCACTTCCATGGCGCGCTTCTCGCGTTCTTTCTTGCCCTTGCCCGCCACTTCCAGACCGAAGGCGGCGTTGTCCAGCACGCTGCGTGACGGCATCAGCGCGAAGGACTGGAACACCATGCTCATGTCGCGGCGGCGCAGGTCGATCAATTGCGACTTGGGCAGCTTGGCGACGTTCTGGCCGTCGATGAACACATCGCCGGCGGTGGGTTCGATCAAACGGTTGATCAGACGAATCAGGGTCGACTTGCCAGAACCCGACAGGCCCATTAGCACGAAGATCTCACCTTCGTTGACGCTGAAGGACACATCGCTGACGCCGATCACGGCGCCCCGTTCGGCCAGGATCTTTTCCTTGCTCCAGCCTTGCTTGAGTAGATCGATTGCTTCTTGTGGTTGTTGCCCGAAAACCTTGTAGAGGTTTTGAACCACGATCTTTCCAGACTGCATGGGATATTTCCCCTTCAGTAGACATCCAGGTCAGCTACACGGAGCCAGAACGGACGCTCGACGACGCCCAGCCTGGTGATGCCGACTGTCTTGCCTGTGTGGATAACAATGTTTCGAGAACCTGACAGCCCTCTGGCAGTGTTACGAAACCCATTCCCTGGGCGGGTTCAGCACCTCGGCCAGAGGTGCGCGTACTTCCGAAATTTCTTATTAGGCCGACCTCTATTCGGGGGGAGGTCGCCGCTTGTGTTCTTCGGTCCGGAGCGGAGTGCTCGCGGTCTGTCGGTCCACGGGAACCGACAGCGACGAAATCGGGTGACTCAACGATAAAGCCTTGAGGCCTTCGCAATTGTCGGTTTGCGACGTCCATATATTGAGCGGCGACATGGCCGGTGATATCGCTGGATGCGCCGTGTCACGGCGCTTCCACCTGCGTGAGTGCTGTTGGCAGGGGACCGCCGTCACGCGCGGTGACGCCCTGCAGCCAGGCGGTCAGCGTGTCGGGATTGGCTTTCAGCCACGCCTTCGCTTCGCGCCTGCGGTTGGTGCTCTGATTAAGTATGGCCTCCATCAGGTGGTTCTCCATGGCCAGGCTGAACTTGAGGTTTTTCAGCAGTCGTCCGAGGTTGGGGCACTCCCGGGTCAGGCCCTTGCGCACATTGGTATAGACAGTGGCGCCGCCGTAGTCCGGGCCGAACACGTCATCGCCGCCGGCCAGGTAATGCATGTTCAGCTGGTTGTTCATCGGGTGCGGTTCCCAACCGAGGAAGACCGCCCACTGGTTGAGGTGCTCGGCGCGCTTGACCTGGGACAGCATGCCGCTTTCGCTGGACTCCACGAGTTTGAAACCGCCGAGGCTGAAGGCGTTCTCCTGGATCATCTTGCCGATCAGCTTGTTGCCGTCGTTACCGGGCTCGATGCCATAGATCTTGCCGCCCAGCTGCTCCTTGAACTTCGCCAGGTCGGCGAAGCTCTTCAGTCCGCCGTCCCAGGCCGCCTGGTTGACCGCCAGGGTGTACTTGGCGCCGACGAGGTTGGCCCCCAGGGTTTCCACCGTGCCGTTCTCCCGATAGGGGCGGATGTCGTTTTCCATGCTCGGCATCCAGTTGCCGAGGAACACATCGATCTTGCCTTCGCCGAGGGCCTTGTAGGTATCCGGCACCGACAGGCGCTTGACCTTGGTGACGTAGCCGAGCTCGCTCAGCACATGGCGGGTGACGGCGGTGGTGACCGTGATGTCGCTCCAGCCGACATCGGCGAACTGCACGGTGGAGCAGCGCTCGGGATCGGCGGCGGCCAGGGCTTGGGGGAGGGTGAAAAGGGAGGCGGCCAACAGCGTTGTTGCGAACAGGGGCGTGGTGGGTCGAGTCATTGAAGGGGTCCGTCCACAGCAGGAATTATTGTCGTTCTCCGGACTCGCGTGGCTGTCGGACTGCTGCAGGCCCCCGCCCCCGGGCGGCGGAATGATGCGGGCCAGACGCATCGCCTGACTACCGACCCGGTCGCACTCAGAACTTATCTGTCGCGGCTGGCATAGGGAAGCTGATGCTCAGTCGCGACGACTCTCTGTAGGGGCAGAGCGAACCATTCCCGGCCACGACGTGTTTGGATACGAGCAAGTCGGTGTGGGAAGTCCTCGCTCCGGCGAAATGCCGATCATGTCCGACAAGTGTGATCCTTATCGGAGTTGCCCCGTGGCTATCAGCGTTTTCGACCTGTTCAAGATCGGTATCGGCCCTTCCAGTTCGCATACCGTGGGGCCGATGCGGGCGGCGGCGCTGTTCGCCACGGCACTGCGCGAGCGCGGCTTGCTGGCGCAGGTAACGCGCGTCGAAGTACGCCTGTATGGCTCGCTGTCGGCCACCGGTGTCGGCCACGGCACCGACCGCGCCACCCTGGTGGGGCTGATGGGGGAATGGCCGGACCAGGTCGACCCGAAACAGATCGCCCCGCGCATCGAGGCGCTGAAGGCCTCCCGCGAACTGCTGCTGGACGGCAGCCACCCGGTCGCCTTCGACTGGCAGCGCGACCTGCTGCTGCTCGACGAGAACCTGCCGTATCACCCCAACGCCATGACCCTGATCGTCGAAGGCGAGGGCGGCGAACTGCACCGCGACACCTACTACTCCATCGGCGGCGGTTTCGTCGTCGACGAGGCCCAGGCGAAGTCCGGCCAGCTGGACCAGGACGCCACCAAGCTGCCCTACGACTTCTCCAGTGCCGAAGAACTGCTGGAACTCTGCCAGCGCCACAACCTGCGTATCTCCGAGCTGATGCTGGCCAACGAGAAGGCCTGGCGCAGCGAGGCGGAGATCCGCGCTGGCCTGCTGAAACTGTGGGACGCCATGCAGGAATGCGTGCGCAACGGCATGGGCGAGGAAGGTATCCTCCCCGGCGGGCTCAACGTGCGTCGCCGTGCCGCGAAGCTGCACCGCAGCCTGCAGGAGCTGGGCAAGCCCAACGTGATCGGCAGCACCATGAGCGCCATGGAGTGGGTGAACCTCTACGCCCTGGCGGTGAACGAGGAAAACGCCGCCGGCGGGCGCATGGTCACCGCGCCCACCAACGGTGCAGCGGGGATCATCCCGGCGGTGCTGCACTACTACATGCGCTTCAATCCCGAGGCGACTGACGACGACGTGGTGCACTTCTTCCTCGGCGCCGCCGCCGTCGGCATCCTGTGCAAGAAGAACGCCTCGATCTCCGGTGCCGAAGTGGGTTGCCAGGGCGAAGTGGGCTCGGCCTGTGCCATGGCCGCCGCTGGCCTGGCGGAAGTGCTCGGGGCGACCCCGGCGCAGCTGGAGAACGCGGCTGAGATCGGCCTGGAGCACAACCTCGGGCTGACCTGCGACCCGGTGGGCGGGCTGGTGCAAGTGCCGTGCATCGAGCGCAACGCGATCGCCGCGGTGAAGGCGATCAACGCGGCGCAGATGGCCTTGCGCGGCGACGGCGAGCACTTCATCTCGCTGGACCGGGTGATCCGCACCATGCG
>NZ_SSOH01000032.1:0-21289 GCF_029873155.1 Pseudomonas sp. BN515
CGCAATGAAGTTTCATTTGATGCAAACAGGTGTAATCGGTCGTCGTTATGAGCTGGAAGCGGGTATGGCTGGGCAGCGTCCTGAGTTGTATCAGCGCTTTCTATCCGAAGTGCGTGATTACGTTCGTCTGGCGGATGAGCTTGGTTATGCAGGCTATTGCCAGCCTGAGCACCACCTGCAGATCGAAGGTTTTGAGATCAACAACCATCCCGGCATGTTCAGTCTCTATGTGGGCCTGCATTCCAAGCGGATGAAGGCCGGCATCATGGGGTACACCCTGCCGACCCATAACCCGGTGCGTATCGCCGAAGAAATCGCCACCCTTGACCACATGCTCCAAGGGCGCCTGATGGTTGGTTTCACCCGTGGCTACCATGCGCGCTGGGTCGACTCCTATGCTGCGCGTCCGGGTGTCAGCGCCACTACGCCGGACAACGCCAAGGCCCGCGACGAGCAAGATGCGCTGAACCGCGAAGTCTTCGAGGAGTCGCTGCAGGTCATCAAGAAGGCCTGGGCCAATGACGTGTTTAGCCACAAGGGCAAACACTGGGAGTTCCCGCCAAATGGCGGCTCTGCCGGTCACCCGGCCTATGCCAGCATGGGCAAGGGCATGGATGCAGATGGCATCGTGCGCCAGATCGGCATTGCGCCGAAGTGCTACCAGAGTCCCCACCCGAAAATTTACGGCGGCTTTGCCGGCAGCATGCGCACCGTCGACATGTGGGCCCGGGAAGGCGGCAAGCCAATCGTGCTGGCTTCCGACCTGGACTTTTGCGATGCCCTGTGGACCCGCTATGCCGATACCGCACGCCAGCACGAGCGGGAGGTTGCCCGTGAGGATGTTGCTGCCTGGGGCGGTTTCCTGATGCTGACCGATGACAAGGACAAGGCCAAGCAGTTGATGGCCGAGCATAAGTGGTTCTGGGACAAGTGGTTCATTCCGTTCGGCCAGAAAATGCCGAACGTGCTGATCGGCTCGGCTGACGAGATCGCCGATCAGATCGGCCGCGCCCACGACCGCCTGGGCTTCAACGAGCTGTTCCTGATGTTCGGTCAGGGTCACCTGGACCCGGAGCAGAACAACGAGGAACTGGAAAAGTTTGCCAGCCTGGTGGCTCCTCGCTTCGCGACCAAGGATGCCGAAGGCACGCTGGTTTAACACTGGCCAGTGCACAGTTGAAGCAGGTCGGAACTAGTCCTACCTGCTTCGATTGTAACGACCTGATCAGCCCGAGATGCCGTGAAGGTATTAAGGGTGAACGCAACGCGAATTTATCTGGAGTTGCATCATGAGTGACGTCACCACAGAGAACGTACGAGACGCGATCGATCCGCAATGGTTCAGAACCGTTCTGGGCCAATATCCCACCGGCGTATGTGCCATTACTGCGATGGATCAGGACGGTAGGGTGTCGGGTATGGCAGTTGGGTCGTTCACCTCGGTATCGCTTAATCCTCCTTTGGTGGCGTTTCTGCCCGATCGCAGTTCCACCAGTTGGCCGAAGATTGAGTGTGCCGGTAAGTTCTGCGTCAATGTGCTAAGTAATCAGCAACTGGGTGTCTGTAAGCGCTTTGCTTCCAAAGCGGAAGATAAATTTGCCGGGCTGGAATACGAGCTATCAAACAATGGCTCCCCAGTGCTTGCGGGCGTGGTGGCCTGGATCGATTGTGACTTACATTCCGTTCAGGAAGCAGGTGATCACTATATCGTCATTGGTGCAGTTCGTGAGTTGCAAATCGAGTCCCAAGATTCTGCTCTGCTTTTCTACCGTGGCGGATATGGTGGTTTTGCATCGCTGTAAATTGAAACTAGCAAGTTGCTGCATGTCGGTTATGCGCAAGGCTCGGCCGAACCTTGGCAAGATTGCGCGAAACTCGTTTGAGTCGCGTAATCTAGGTGCGAGTAATGTTTACCGGAATTATTGAAGCGGTTGGTTTGATAGGCTTGATCGAGCCCTGCAATGGTGATCTGAGGGTCTTCGTTCTGACTGGGACGATGGATTTGAGTGGTATGGCGCTAGGGGAAAGTGTCGCGGTCAACGGTATCTGTCTGACAGTCGTCAGTTTGCTGCAGGATGGTTTCTGGGCTGATGTCAGCCAGGAAACGCTTAGCCGCAGCAGTCTGGCGGGGCTGCGACACGGCGATCGTGTCAATCTGGAAAAAGCGCTTAGGGCGGACTCGCGGTTGGGCGGTCATTTGGTCAGTGGACATGTCGACGGACTCGGCAAGGTGGTTTCGCTGTCACGTGACGCGCGCTCATGGCTGATTCGCATCCAGGCGCCTGCAGCGCTCACCCACTATATTGCGGAAAAAGGCTCGATTACCGTAGATGGTGTCAGTTTGACGGTCAACGCGGTGGCAGTCGACTGCTTTGATCTGAATATAGTGCCGCACACCATGCAAATGACCATCATGTCCAACTACCAAATCGGCCAGCAGGTCAACCTCGAAGTTGACCTGATTGCACGGTATCTAGAACGCCTTCTGGCCGGTCGTCAGCATGAAAGACCGGGCGGAGAGGGTGGGCCCCCTTGGAACTTTGCAAGTGTTTGTAAATGCGGGCTGAATCAGGCAACTCATGATGCGCCGGCAGTGTGAAATTCTGCCCAGCAATTGATCAACGTTGTTGTTGACTTTTGTCGATCGCGGTACCATCTTTTGGTATTTAAACGGTGCCGAGCACATAATTAAAAGCGTGCAGAAGGCTGCCAGAGTAACAACTGCCTTCTGTCCGTAGTGGAGGACGCTCAATGACAAAAACAACAGAATGGTTTGAGGTTTCCCCAATAGGCGACCTCATCGTACGAGGGGCGCATTTGCAGCCAGCACGGGATGCGGTCGTTTTCCCTGAGGAAAGACGCACCTACCGGCAGTTGTGTGACAACGCCATACAGGTGGCCCGCGGTCTTATAGCTCTTGGAGTTCGTCCCGGTCAGCATGTTGGGCTGATGTCCGCCAACAGCCCTGAATTCATTGAAGGTTTTCTCGGCGCGGTGATGCTCGGGTGTGTAGCGGTGCCGATCAATGCCCGGCACAAGGCCAGCGAGATTGGCTATATCATCGAAAACGCCAACCTTGTCGCTTTGCTGACTACTGCAGACGACAGCGAGTACACCAATTTCACTGCGCTGTTCTGCGATGCATTGCCCTCATTATCTAAGGCTGAGAACCCGGCAGCCTTGGTCCTGCCAGAAGTACCCTGCCTGCGTAGTACCGTGTTGCTCAAGGGCGAGTGCCGTAAGGGGTTTGTCGGACGTTCGGAATTCGATCGTTTGGCACAGAGCATCAATGCGAACCAGGTGCATGAGGCTCGCTTGCGCGTGCGTATTCGCGATCTGGCACTGTTGGTCTACACCTCTGGCACAACGGCCAACCCCAAGGGCTGCATGCTGACCCATGAAGCCATTGTACGCGGCTCGGTGCAGCGTGCCCGTTCACGGTTTGCCACAGACGAACACCATGTTGCCTGGAACCCAGGTCCGCTGTTCCACATTGCAGCGATCGCTCCCTTCCTCGGCGTGATTGGAACCCTTGGCACGTACCTAACCGATACCTTTTTTGAGCCCGGGCGAGCCATTGCCTTGATGGAAAGGGAAGGGGTGAGCATGGCTTGGCCTTGGTTCCCCGCCATCGTACAGGGCCTGCTTGATCACCCTGATTTTGATGTCGGCAAACTGAGGTCGCTGCGCAAGATTATGCTGATCGGCCCTCCTGCTCTGGTCAAAACGGTTCAGAAGACCTTTCCGGACGCTGAGCTCTTCCAAGCCTGCGGCATGACCGAGACTGCCGGTATCTTTGCTCTGACCGACGCCGACGAAACGGCAGAACAGCGCGCCAACACTCAGGGGCGTCCTGCGGTTGGAATGGAGGTACGCGTTGCCAGTCTTGATGGAAACGGCGATGCCGCACCTGGCGAAGTAGGTGAAATTCTGGTGCGCGGCTTCTGCATAATGGAAGGCTACTATCGCGACCCAGTGAAGACCGCTGACACTTTGGACAAAGATAGGTGGTTGCATACCGGCGACCTCTATTTGCGCACTGAGGACGGCAGCCTGGTATTCAACGGTCGCCTCAAGGATATGCTCAAGGTCGGCGGTGAAAACGTCGCAGCTATCGAGATCGAATCTTACCTCTGTGAGCATCCCTGCGTGGCCATTGCGGAAGTGGTTGGCAAGCCTGATCCGCGCCTGGACGAAGTGCCGGTGGCTTTCGTCGAGCTTAAGCCGGGCAAGACTGTCGAAGCTGAAGAGCTGATCGCCTTCTGTAAAGGAAATATCGCTAACTACAAGATCCCTCGGGCTGTGCATTTCGTTGAGCCGGGTACCTGGCCTATGTCAGCAACCAAGGTTAACAAGCGTGCACTGCGCAGCATGCTGACCGACTAGGCCGCAGCGTAGCGACGGGCGCTGTTGCAACCTGATCGTAGCAGAACCGAACGGAGTATCTGGATATGGAGCAGAGTAGCGAATGTTGACACTCGAAGAGATCGGAACCTACGCAGAGGGCTTTCTCGAGTCCGTGCTGGACGGCGAGCCGTTATCTGATCGGGACGCCGCGCTAATTGGCCTTGCGGTCCGAATCTCACCTTCGGCCCTGGATATGCAGGGGACGCAAGACTATGTGCGGCGGGCATTGGATGCCGGTGCGAGCGCGGCACAGGTGCATGAAGTACTGGTGCTGGTCTCTGGCCTAGGAGTGCACACCCTTATGGTGGGCTCGTCTACTGTGGCCGCGGTTTTGCGTGAGCGGGGCGATCTGTCCATCAGCGCGCCGCTGGATAGCCTGCGCCAGCAGCTTTGGGATCAGTATGTCGGTGATGACCCGTTCTGGGGCAGCATGGAGCAGCAGGTGCCCGGTTTTCTGGACGCGCTGCTCCGTCAGTCGCCCGAGGCCTTTGAGGCATTCTTCAAATACTGCGCGGTGCCCTGGAAAACCGCGGCACTGCGTGCGTACCTCAAGGAGCTGATTTCCTTGGCGGTGGATGCCGCACCATCGCATCGCTTCATGCCGGGGCTGCGCCTGCACCTGGCCAATGCAGTGCAGTTGGGCGTTGGGCGCAAAGCTATTCTGCAAGCTCTGGAGATTGCCGCGGATGCCCCGCTGCACCGAGGGATCGCCTAAGTCACTGTTAGGAACGGCGGAAGAGGGTGCCGTAGGTGCGCAGCGATAATAAAGCCCAGATACTGACGTCTGACGCTGGTTTCTGGTGGTAGATCGAAGCACAGGGAAGTGATCGCCGGACCTGAACCGCCATCTGTTCCCTACGCGGAAGAAGGCGAGGTCATGTCATTTGCGCCGTCAACGGCCGTTCCACGCGCATTTGTGCTGTTCGGGGAGGGGATATTCAGCCTGCCGCACACCATGTACCTCTTTAGGGCGATGCGGTGCAATGCTTGTTGGGGATCGATCTGGGCAGAGCATGCCTGATTGGCTTTTGATGAGCGGGTGCACAGGCCCATGAATCGATGAGCCTTTTCAGGACTGCGAACAGGGTGTTATTCGGCGAGATTGCTTTCAATTTCGATGAGCTCCGCTGGTCAGCAGCCATTGGGTGCTGACTGCCATAACCACTGTGGAGCGCAAGCGCGGCCGGAGTTTTTCCCTGTTTGCCCGCATCCCACTGGAATTGTGGATTCCACGCCATTCGGACACTCAGCCCGCGCTGATCCGGACATCTGTTCCACAATCATTCTGACAGGCAGTCTGTGCGCAGCGACGCAGGGTTGGCATCGTTTGTCGTAGCTGCCCGGCGGCGTCAATCTCCGCGGCTACTTGCGCATCGACTCGCCTTTGAGCCGGATAAGATAAACGCTCCAGGAGACATCTTTACTTCGAAAAAAGGTGACCGATGGTGGTGTAAATCCTGTGTGACTACCTGCCGGAGAAGTGTCCGAATGGTCGCAGAATCGGTGTTCGGATGCGCGTTAAAGGGGGAAGAGTCAGCGCGGAATCCGCAAAAGCACGCCGTAGGTACTATCCGCAAGACAAGATTTGCTGATCCGGTTGCCCACCGCTGAAGGATGACCCCACCCCGATTCGCAGGGATGGCTGGACCGTCAACGCGCTAAGGCTGGGGGTATGAGCCGGTCAATAAAGGCTCGATTCTTCGACATTGTATTTGCCGAATCGCGAGGTGACTATGTTGCTGAGTGCTGCCCGCACAGTACCTCACCTCACCTCACCTCACCGCCCGCTACTGAGTGCCTCGGTAGGTGTTATCGAGGCGCCGCCTGAGCCGCCTGAGCCGCCTGAGCTGCCCGGGCCGCGAGAGCGCTGAGTGCGCTCGCGTCACCACGTGTCGATGAAGGGGCGCCTCTTGCCCTGCCTTGGCCCCACCGTCTTTAACGACTGCAGGCAACGTGCAAGCCACTGGCGTGATGTGGCCGGATCGATGACGGCATCAAACTCAAGCGATGCGGCGACACTGCTGGCCTTCCCGCGCTGGTAATAGTCATTGACCAACTTGTCGAACAGGGTCTTCCGTTCCTGCTGGTCGGCAATGGCTTCCAATTCGTCGCAATAGGCAAGTCTGACCGCGCCTTCAAAACCCATACCGCCAAACTCGCCGGTCGGCCAGGAAGCAATGGACAGCGGTGCGTGGAAGGAACCGCCGGTCATCGCCATGGCGCCAAGACCATAGCCCTTGCGCAGTATCAGACTGAATAGCGGCGTGGCCATATTCGCGGCTGCTGCGAATAGCCGGCTGGAGTGGCGCACAAGCGCTGTTTTCTCGCTCTCCGGACCGACCATGAAGCCGGGGGTATCGCACAGGCTGAGCACTGGCATATCAAAGGCATCACAGAGTTGAAGGAAGCGCGAGGCTTTGTCTGCAGCATCGGTATCGATGGCCCCACCGAGGATCTGCGGATTGTTGGCTATCACTCCAAGCGGACGCCCTTCAATGCGTATGAGTGCGGTGATCATATTGGCGGCAAACTGCTCGCGCAGCTGTATGGCAGAGCCGCTATCCGATAGCGTCTCGATCACGGACCACACGTCATAGGAGCGCAGGCGGTTGTCCGGCACGCTGTGGCGCAACCCTCGCTGGTCAGCAGATTCCCAGTGCTCAAGCGACCCCTGAAAATAACCCAGCAGCTTTTTGGCTAGCGCGGTGGCCTGCGCCTCGTCATCAACCACACAATCTACCACGCCGTTCTTAGCCTGCAGATTGACCGGGCCAATGTCCTCCGGCGCATACACACCCAGTCCCGCGCCCTCGATCATTGCTGGACCAGCCATGCCGATATTGGCATCCCGGGTGGCAATGATGATGTCACTGCAGCCGGCCAGCACTGCATTGCCGGCAAAGCAGCGACCGCTGACGATGCTGATGCGCGGAGCCAGACCACTGAGCTGGGCAAATTGCAGGAAGCTGGGCATGTTCAGCCCGGTTGCCCGGGTAGCATCGTCGTTGTCCCCTGGCCGGCCGCCTCCCCCCTCGGCATAGATGATCAGGGGAATTTCCAGCTCGTTGGCGATACCGAGCATGCGCGACAACTTCTTGTGGCTCATGATGCCCTGTGTGCCGGCCAGTACGGTGTAGTCGTAGGCCAGCACCATGCACCGGGCTTGTGGGGGCTGGAACTGATTGCCATTGACGCTGGCAACCCCTGCGATCAGACCGTCCGCTGGTGTCGAGATGGCCAGTTCCTGTTCGGAAAAGCGGCTGCGCTGGGCGGCAAATGTAAGGGCCCCATATTCAATGAAACTGTCTGCATCACACAGGTCTGCTATGTTTTCGCGAGCAGTGCGCTTGCCTTTTGCATGCCGGCGCGCCACTGCCTGAGGACGCGACGCATCCTGGCCGAGGGCGTGGCGTGATAGGACCTCGGAGAGGTCCGCTCTGGCCGTGTCCAGGTCAACCGCGTGTAGCGATCCGCTATCGATCGAATCGACATCGGCCTCTTGAAGATAGAGCAGGGCTTGGTTTGCGGTAACGGCCGAATGCATGTCCACACTGACGCGACGGATAATCCCGCTAGCTGGCGCGCTGATTACATGCTGCATCTTCATGGATTCGATCATCGCCAGCGCCTGCCCCTTGTGCACCGGCTGGTCCTCGGCGACATGCAGTTCAATCAGCAGGCCGCTCATGGGGGCGGTAATCATTCTCAGACCATCCAGAAAATGCTCATCTGGATGTGCTGTGGGAGCAGGACCGGATGACTCGGTAAAGAACTGCTGTGGATGCTTCTGGCTCGGACTGCGAATTAGCTGCCCCAGGTGCTCATCAATAAAGCGGGTATACACCTGGCTCTCGACCACCGCAGGGTGGCAAAGCAGGTTCTTGAGAAACTCGATATTGGTTTCGACACCTTGTATGCGTGTTTGACAAAGGGTGCGATAGACGCGCTGAGCGAGCTCGCTGAAGCTTCCGGAAGGGCTGTGCACAATCAGTTTAGCTAGCAGCGAATCGTAGCGGGGATTGATGCTGTACCCGGCGTAGCCAAAACTGTCGACTCGAATGCCGGGGCCGCCCGGCGGCTCGAAGATGCTGAGCGTGCCGCCACTCGGCAGTACACTGCCGTCGGGCTGCATGCTTTCCATATTGATGCGTAGTTGCATGGCAAAACCCTGCGCAGGAGGAATGTCCGCCTGTTGCAGATGCAGGCTGCGTAATGTCTCGCCGCCGGCCAGGCGCAATTGCGCCTGCACCAGATCAATCCCGGTGACGGCCTCGGTGATGGTGTGTTCCACCTGCAGTCGCGGGTTGGCTTCTATGAAGAAGAAGCGACCGGTTTGCTCATCGAGCAGAAATTCGAAGGTGCACAGGCTGCTGAGGCCAACTGTGCGGGCCAACCTGAGTGCGGCATCAATCAGTGCTTCGCGTAGGTCGCTGCTGAGCGACGGACTCGGGGCAATTTCCAGCATCTTCTGGTGCTTGCGTTGCAGGCTGCATTCCCTTTCCCACAAGTGGCTCACTTCTGTGCCGTCACCGATCACTTGCACTTCTATATGCTGTGCGCGGGCCACCATTTCCTCGATGTACAGCTCATGATCGCCAAAAGCTGACAGAGCCTCGGCGCTGCACTGATGGAAGGCTTCTTCCAGCTGATTGGCATCGCGCAGTATTCGCATGCCACGGCCACCGCCACCGGCAATCGCTTTGAGCAGCGCTGGGTTTCCCGCTGGCAAATTGGCAAGAAAAGCGCGAGCTTGCTCTAGATCGATTGCGCCGTCGGTTCCAGGAATAACCGGAACTGCGCACTGCTTGGCCAGCACTCTGGCACTGGCCTTGTTGCCAAGTCTGGCGAGGACATCCGCAGACGGGCCGACAAAGCGGATATTGGCGGCTTCACATTGTCTGGCAAATTCCGGCTGTTCACTGAGGAAGCCGTAGCCGGGGTGGATGGCATCACAGCCATGCTGGCAGGCCAGGGAAATCAGTTGCTGCACATCCAGATAGGCCGCTACGCCAATACCTTCGAGGGGAATGGCCTGGTCGGCAATACGCGTATGTAGGCATCGCGCATCATCTTGCGGGTACACCGCGACGCTTCTGATACCTAAGTCGGCTGCGGCACGGGCAATACGGATGGCCACCTCTCCGCGATTGGCGATCAGAAGCTTGTTGATCATGTTTTGCCCTTCTTAATACAAAAAAAGGCCGAACGCTTGGCGCCCGGCCCCGGTGCACTTGGGTAGACTTAGCGTCCCTTCCATTCCGCTTTACGTTTCTCGACAAAGGCGTTACGGCCCTCGAGTACATCTTCGCTGGAGGCATATTCCTCGATCGACTCGAAACGGGTTGCCAGAGCAACTTCAAGCGGGTAGTCGAGGCGGCTCATTGCCGCGTCTTTGGCGGCTTGGTTGGCTAGAGGGGAAGCGGCCGCGACCTTTTCCGCCCAGCGCATGGCTGCTTCGGCAAGGTTGGCCGGCTCGACCACTTCATTCACCAGGCCATAGCTGAAGGCGTCCTGGGCGGACATGCGATCCCCGGTCAGGATCATGGCCATGGCAATGCGCTGCGGCAGCTGACGTATTGCGCGGTGAACGACGCCGCATTCGCCGATAATGCCGGCCTTGGTTTCCGGCAGGCCGAATTGAGCATTGTCTGCTGCAACGATGATGTCGGCACACAAGGCCAGCTCGAAACCACCGCCTAGCGCATAACCCTGAACAGCGGCAACCAGTGGCTTCTTTAGTTTCACCAGCGGGCCACCAATACCGGTCAGACCACCACCGACAGCCATGCGCGATACACGTTCAGTACCGCCACTGATATCACCGCCAACACAGAACGCGCGGTCACCCTCTGCAGAGAGCACGGCGACCCAAACTTCCGGATTGTTGTTAATTTCATGCCAGGCTTCAAACAAAGCCTGATCCATATCACCATTGATGGCGTTCAGAGACTTGGGACGGTTCAGCCGTACGTGAGCAGTATGGCCTTCAATGTAGAAGTCGACGTTAGACATGGCTCTTATTCCTGTATTTTTTTCGCCGGGGTCAGAGGGGTCGTCCGCTCTGAGCGGTAGAGTTTTATCGACTCCTTCAGACCTATTTCGGCAAGCTTCTGTTTGATTTCCAGCACCGAGGGCGCCACGTGTAGCAGTGCGTCCATCTCGGCTACCGCAGCTCCGGCAGAACGGAAGCCCATCGCTTCGGCGGCACGGTTGATGGACAGCTTCTTGATTCGCAGAACTTCGGGTGGTGTCAGGGCAATGCGCTCGGCGAGACTTTCGACACACTCAATGAGCTGGTCTGGGGGCACGCTATGATTGGCCCAACCCCACTCGACTGCAGTTTTCCCATCAATGCTGTTGCCAGGTACGAAAGCTAACTCCTTGGCCCGCTTGGCTCCCACCAGTGGTACCCAGAGGGGGGCAATGTAGCCGCCCCCAATCGGGATCGTCGGCTCACCGATCTTGGCGTCATCGGTCACAACGGTGATATCCGCATACACGCAGATCTGTGTGGCCCCCGCGATGCAGTACCCGTGAACAGCGGCGATGATCGGTTTGGGGTGATCCCACATCGCAACATAGCGGTCCACATTCCGGCGCAGACGTTCCCGATCAGCGAGCGGATCGGGTACGAGACTGCCGTAGCCGTTTGCCTTACCAACTTGGCCTATGTCGTAGCCAGCCGAAAAACCGCGTCCTTCTCCCCGTATACCAATCACAGGGCCGCCTTCAGTTGCGAGACGCTTAAGGGCATCAGAAAACTCGTCGAGCAATTCGTTTGACAGCGAATTAGCACTGTCAGGCCGATTGAGAATCAGCCAGGAAATTTTCTCCCTGTGCTCGATGCGGATGTGTTCATACGGGTAGGAAGACGCGGCGTTCATATCAGCTGCGTCCAATCGGCAGGGTTTTCTTCACATGGAAGTCCTTGTCGCCGGTCACGCGCAGCTCGCGGCGCTTAAACTGCCATTTGCCATCCGTGCGCACGATGACATCGTGATACTGGCCCCACACATGGCTGTCAGGCATATCACGGTTGTAGCGGTGCCATGCATAGAGAACAGAGCGCACGGTGGCTTCGTCCGGACCGGTGAAGTCGACGACGATATTCGATACATGGTGGCTAGTGGCTTTGAAGAAGGAGCCAACGCCTTCAAGAGTCTTGGCGTAGGCTGCGCGTCCCTGTGCGCCGAAGCCGCCGGGGCCGTAGATGACCTCACAGTCTTCGGTGAATAGGGCAGCCAGCTCGGCTGCCTGATTCATGTCGAGATGGAAGGCATAGGTGAACAGCAGGCGCTCAATGGCCTGGGTGTCGATAAGTTGTTGCAGCTGGGTTTCTTGGGTCATGTTGTTCTCCTCAGTCAACGTTAGAGTTGACTGATACTATTTATTTGTCAACGCGAGTGTCAACTTTCATTTCTTGCTTTCTGTCGGGGCGGCCCGCGCATCCCTTGGCGGCAACGATCCCTGATGCTGTGGCCGGGGTTAGGCGGTGCGGGTAGGGAGGGCTTGATGGAGGTGTTTGAGTGGCTGGGGAATGGCACCTCCGGTCATTCCTTCTATGCTGTCATGTGTGGAGTAGACAGGCTGAAGTGTTCTATTCGGGTGTCTGGTGGCAGTGCTGCCAGCTTCTGCGCTTGTAGCGATGTGTCCGAGAGCTAGAGGCCTGTCATGCCAGCTACTTGGTGCAGATGGGCTTGTAGCGTGAGCGGTGCCTACGAGGGCCGCTAAGTCCAAGCGCTAAGCCAATGCCTGTCAGTCTGTAAGGCGCCGCGTTCTGTGGCGTGAGCGCGCTGCGTTCCGCTGGTGCTTACATCTTCTCGGCCTGATTGCAGGGCATCGAACGACATGAGTTGAGGATCGTCGGCCGATGAAGTCTTCGTCTTGGCATCGTTCAGGGCCGCGTAAGCTGCCGAGCCCTGCTCGCAAGCGCAGTGGCATAGCAATGAGAAAGGGCATTGGCGCTGAACGGATTCCGGTTCTGGTCGTGCGCAGTGTCGGAGCGGGCGGCCTGCAGACTTCTATTTGGTGAAGCAGTCAATGGCGCACCACATAGGTGCTGCCTTGCGGCCATTATTCGACTCGCGCAGGGTTCTGCGAATCGATAGCGCAGTGCTCCACTGCGGGCTGCCAGGGCTGAGGGGGGGTACTCGCCACCGCCGTAGTTTGCGCCAGAAGCGTCGTATTGCCGGTGCTTACCTTATCAAGAAGGTCTGCGCTTATGACAGTCGTCTGAAGGCCTGGATGATTCGCTTCCAGGGGGTAAGGACGAAACACTTGGCCAATTGCCTGGGCTGGAAACGTTTGGTCGAGAGCTATGGGAAGCCACATAAACCCATTGATTTACATGAAGTAATTCCCCGATGTATGTCCCTTTGGGCAGCTAACGCCATAGCCTTCCTTCCCCCTTCATACGCTTTGCGCGTCTCGGCAGCGCGACCGCTCCACCGTCAGCTGAGAGGCATCTCCCACCTGAATTGCGTTGGGAGAGGGAGTTATCAACGCTGGAGTTGACGAGGAGGTGCTCGAATGGTATATCAACGTCGGAGTTGAAAAAGTGAGGTAACGGTTGCGATGGGGTTGGGCGCAATCCAGAGGAGAGTGGTGACGTACTGAAGCGCAGGCTGGCGTGCTGTTGGCCAGTAAAGGTCCGTGGACAGGAGAAGCAGAAATGCAAAAACAACAAAAAGAAATTGCAAGGTTTGGCAAGATTCAGTTTGGTCAAAAGAAGCTGAGAGCAGCGATCGCCCTTGCGACGATTTTCTCATCTGGTGCATCGCAGGCAGTCACTCTGAAGGCCGACCAGGACTGGACGATCAACTTCGATACGTCCCTGCAGTGGCTCGCAGGCTGGAGGGTTGAGGGGCGCGACGCGCGTATCGCGAACAATCCGAATAACCACGCCGCCGATCACAAATTTGATCGCGGGGAAATGGTTACGAACCGTGTTCAGGGATTGTTCGAGTTGCAGGGTGTCTATCAGGATAACTATGGTTTTCGTGTGTCTGCTTCGGCTTGGAATGATTTTGCTTACGACGATGATGTCGAAGTACGTCCGGGGTACCTGCCGACCTATAGCGATGGCAAATACAGCAGCCATACTAAGAAGTACCACATCCGTGGTGCTGAGTTGCTTGATGCTTTCGTTTTCAGCAACTTCGAAGTCGCTGACCACAACGCATCTGTACGGCTAGGTCGCTTCAGTCAGCAGTGGGGTAACGCAGTATTCTTCGGTTACTCCGGTATTGCGTTCGGTCAGCATCCCGTTGACTTCATCAAGGGGTTTTCTCAACCTGGCTCTTCCGTCAAAGAGTTGATCCTGCCGCGTACGCAGGTCTACGGCAGTTTCGATATCAATGATGAACTGTCAATCGCCGCACAGTATTTTCTCGAGTGGCGTCCCAATCGTTTCCCCGAAGGGGCTACCTATCTGGCGCCTGCCGATATTCTCTTTGAGGGGCCGGATGTCGGCGGTAGCGTAGTGCCAGGCGCTGTTGTTGGTAAGAGCGATGATCCAGATGATATCAACGGCAACTTCGGTGTCCGCTTGGACTGGACTCCGGCCTGGGCTAATGGTGATCGCATTGGCTTTTATTATCGCCAGTACGACGAGCCGGAACCTGTTGCAACTCTGAACTTCCCTCAAGTTGAATTGAAGTACGCCGAAAAGTCAAAAATGTACGCGATGTCCTACGAGACCGCGATTGGGGCTAACAGCCTCGGCTTCGAAGTGAACTATCGTCAGGATACCGCGTTGCAATCCGTTTTCCCTTCCGAAGTGGCGAAAGGTGACTTGGTTAACGTGTTGGCTAACTCTTTGATCAGCCTGCCCGGCAACTCACTCTGGGACGCGGCGACCGTCCTCGGTGAAGTGACCTACACGCATCTGACTAAAGTGCATGACAAGGACATCTATAACGGTGAGGGTTATGCCTGTAAAGGTAACAGGAGTGATGGCTGTGGTACAGACAATGCAGTTGCAGTTGCGCTGCTGTTTGAACCGTCCTGGCTGCAAATCCTTCCATCCACTGACATAAGTCTGCCGATTTTCGTCCAGTATGGAGTTACCGGAAATCCGGCCTATGCAGCTGGGGGGTTTTATGCTGAGGACTCCGTCATTGCCTCTATTGGCGTGAAAGCAGCTGTGGCCCAAAAGCATTATTTTGCTCTGCAATATCAGGACTACTACTGGAATCCCACTGGTCGCATCGTTAACGGTGCACCTGGCGGTGATATATATGCAGGTGGTAACGGTCCCACTGGTCTGAATGACAAGGGCTGGGTATCGCTTTCCTACAACACCTCGTTCTAAAAGAGGGCCCAGCCTAGCGAGTCAAGCATCCAGTAATACTTACAAGCCTTACAGACACACTTGTTCCGATAATCACAAGAAGGAAGACAGCCGTGCTGAAAAAAACAATTATTGCCGGGCTGGTGCCTGCCCTGGCACTGTGCTTCGTAGGTAGTGCCTTGGCTGCCGTATCGGCAGAAGAGGCCAAGCGTCTTGGTGCGGATCTGACCCTGCATGGCGCCGAAAAGGCCGGTAATGCAGATGGTAGCATTCCAGAATACACAGGCGGACTGCAGCCGGTTCCTGGCTACAACCGGGACACGATGCAGACTTATATCAATCCTTATAAGGATGAGAAGCCTCTGTTTTCCATTACGTCCGCCAATATGGAGCAGTATTCGCAGTTCCTCACCGAAGGTACTAAGGCTACGCTGCGTAAGTATCCCAGCTACAAGCTCAATGTGTACCCAACCCACCGTTCGGCGCGTTATGAAGACTGGGTACTTAAAAACACTCAGGTGAATGCGACGACTGCCGAAATGACCGGCGAGAACACGGGCGATGGCATTAAGGGGGCGGGGCCTGACGGTCTACCCTTGCCGGGTGTTCTCTTCCCGATCCCGAAGAATGGCTATGAGGTGATGTGGAACCACAAGCTGTCCTTTGCCCCGGCGATCATGCACCAGCACAACCAGGGCTTCGTGGTTGACTCCAAGGGCGGTGTGAGCGTGCTGTCCACCCCAAACCAGTACCACATGCGCCCCTGGTATGACCATAGCGGCAAGCTGCGTCAGGAGTCAAACGGCGCAATTCTATCGTTCTCGGCACTGCAAACCAGTCCGCCGCAATCCGCGGGCGTAACCTTCCTGAACTTCTATCTGCCGACCGCCGACAACGGTGGTCAGCTGGTATGGTTCTACACTCCGGGTCAGCGCCGTGCACGTCGTGCGCCGGACTTTGCCTACGATCTGCCGATCAGTTCTTACGGTGGCGTACTGATGTGGGACGAGCTCTTCGGCTTCGTCGGCCGCATGGATCGCTTTGACTTCAAGTTGGTCGGTAAGGAGGAAAGGTTCGTACCCTACAACGCCTATACCCTGACTCAGGACGTCAATCCGCGTGACGCACTTGGTAAGGAGCACTTGGCTCCGGAAGCCCTGCGTTTCGAAAAACATCGGGTATGGATTGTCGAGGCCGATCGTAAGCCAGGTGCCCGCCATGTATATAGCAAGCGCCGCTTCTATATCGACGAAGATAGCTGGCAGATTGTTGCTCTGGAAACCTACGATAATGCCGGTAAGCTCTGGAAAAACGGTTTCATCGAGAGTTTCCCGACCTACGACGTAGGTGGAGTTAATAACAACACGTGGGCTTTCAATGACCTGGTTTCAGGCAACTACATGCTGATCAATGCCGGTGCTTCACAGCCTGGCTACTGGAACCGTTCCTATACTGCTATGGACGGTTTGCGTATTGCACTTACTCCGCGTGCAGTTGAAGCTCAGGGTGTTCGTTAACAGCTGAAGGACTTCTGGCGGGGGTGTCAACCCCCGCTAGGCTCCAGCTTTCTTGTAAGTAATCGAGTTCACTTCTGCTTACTGTGTGAGTTTTCTGAAAGTCTTTCGTGCACCAATGGCTTTGCTTAAGCAAAGAAGAGAACCCCGTATGAAAAATAAATTGAATAAGCTGCTCAGGGTGTTTGTCCTTCCTTTTGTGGTTTTGTTCGTGTTGGCTTCATCATCAATGGCCGATTTCAAAGATCCTCTGGATTATGGCGCCATTGAACAGAAAAAGCCTCTGAATAAGCCCTTTATTGACAGTGCGAAAAGCGGGCATACATTAGTCGTGGTTGGGCCGCGAGGCTTGATTCTGTATTCCAATGATGGGGGAGGGAAGTGGGCTCAAGCCCAGGTTCCTATACAGAGCGACTTAGTTGCCATTGATATGGTCAACGAGTCAAAAGGTTGGGCAGTTGGGCATGATGGCGTGATTCTCGCCACTACTGATGGCGGCGCCACATGGGTCAAGCAGCTTGATGGTCGAATGGCCAGCGAGCAGTTCATCAAATACTACAGTAAGCGTCTCAAACAGGGCGACAGCAGCGTTGAGAAGGCCCTTGAACTCACCGAGCTCAATTATCGAGATGGTCCGGCCTTACCCTTTCTCGATGTCTGGTTTCGTGACGAGTTGACCGGTTTTGCCGTAGGTGGATTCGGAAACATTGCGCGCACTGATGATGGTGGCAAGACTTGGACACCATGGACGGACCGCATTGCCAATGAATCCGGTTTTCACCTCACTAGCGTCGTAGGCGTTGGTGATGATGTCTTTATCGGCAGCGAGCGTGGAGTGTTGTTCAGGTTGAATGCTGAGCGGCAGTTTTTCGAAATTATTGAAACCGGGTATTCCGGTAGCTTTACCGGAATTACCGGCGCTAATGGGCTGATCATCGCTTATGGCGTGGGCGGGGCGGCGTACCGCAGTACAGATCGAGGCAATACATGGGCGGAAGTCAAGGATCTGCAGGGCTCAACCATCAACGATGCTTTCAGACGGGCCGATGGCAAGGGTTATATATTTGCCAGTCAATCTGGCAAGTTAATCATTAGTGACAAGAACTTTGCCAATCTTGAGGTGATCGACTCCGGCACACCCGTTAGTTTCACTTCGATTCTCGAAGTATCGGATCGTGAGTTGCTCGTTACTGACTTGCAGGGGCTTTCGAAGGTTTCGCTGGTGGATCACAAGATGACCAGAGTCACGTCTCAGGAGTAATGTCAGATGTTAAGTAATAATAAAGCTGCAGCAGGGCCTGGTTCGGATGTGACTGCCGGCACGTTTGACCGCTCATCAGGAGCCTTTCACGAGCGGCTGTTTTTTAACAATCGCATATTGTTTCTTCTGGTCGGAGTTTTTGTAACGCTCTGTTTCGGTTTTCAGAGTGCGAAGCTTGGTGTAAACGCAAGTTTTGAAAAAATGATGCCCTCATCCCATGAGTACATCCAGAACTACCGCGCCTTTGCAAATAACCTGCGCAGTCTAGGTAACGCAGTTACAGTGGTGGTGGAGAACAAGAATGGGTCTATCTACGACGCCGAGTATCAAAAGACGCTGAGCGAGCTCAATGACAGGGTGTTCCTGATCAATGGAGTCGACCGGGCATTCGTACAATCCCTGTGGATGGCCTCGGTGCGCTGGACCGCGGTAACCGCAGAGGGCTTTGACGGCGGTCCGGTCATGCCACCGGATTATGACGGCTCGCCCAAAAGCCTTGAGCAGCTTCGTGCCAACGTCGAGAAGGCCGGGTTGAAAGGCTCCCTTGTAGCTATGAACGAGCGCTCCAGCGCGATGTTCGTGCCCTTGATGGAGCGGGACCCGGTAACTGGTCAACTTCTTGACTATAAGGCTTTTACAGACAGCATCAATGCAATCAACGCAGAATTCCAGAGCCGGGGCGTCGAACTCCATGTCATCGGTTTCGCCAAACTGGTCGGTGACTTGATTTCCGGCCTTATGGAAGTGCTCAGTTATTTTGTTGTGGCTGCCGCGGTCGTATCGGTCATCGTTTACTGGTATTCGCGTTGCTTGACCAGTACCTTAATCGTGGTTGGCACTTCGCTGATTGGGGTGATCTGGCAGTTGGGGATCATGCAACTGTTCGGCTTTGTGCTGGACCCCTTTTCGGTACTCGTGCCTTTCCTGGTTTTCGCCATCGGTGTGTCCCATGGCTCGCAGATGATGAGTGGCATCATTCAGGACATCGGCGAGGGTGCCGATCGCTATGTGGCTGCGCGAATGACCTATAGGCGGCTGTGTCTGGCTGGCTTTGTGGCGCTGGTAGCCGATGCCTTAGGTTTTGCCGTGATCTCGGTGATCGATATTCCTGCTATCCGTGATTTGGCCCTACAAGCCACTGTTGGTGTCGCGGCGCTGATCATCACCAACTTGCTGCTCATTCCAGTGGTACTGTCCTTCACCGGTATCAGTGCCCGCGCGGCCCAGCGCGCTTCGAAGGTTCTGCACGGCGAGCACCTTATGGTCAGGTGGCTCGGTGATCTTGCTGAAAAGCGCGTTGCCCGCTTGGTGCTGATCAGCGTGGCAATTATCACAACTGCTAGTTTCATCCATGGTCAGAAGATAAGCATTGGTGATTCCGGGACCGGTGCCTCCGAGTTACGCGCGGATTCAATTTATAACAAAGATGTAAATTACATCCGCGAAAACTACGGTTTGTCGAAAGATATGTTTGCGGTGATTGTGACGACGCCGGAGGGTGGCCTAGGTAACTTTGAAACCCTGTTGCAAATTGATCGGCTGGAACAGCAGCTGAGTGACTTGCCTGGTGTGCAGATCACCGAATCCGCAGCCAGCATGGCTCGCAGGCTCACTCCGGCAGGCTTTGAGGGCTCGCCCAAGTGGTACACCATCAGTCGTAGCCGCTATATCACCAATGACGCGGTAGACAACGTGTTTACCGCACGTCCAGGGCTGATCAACGATTCTCGTACAGTGGCACCGATCATTGTCTATCTGAGCAATCACAATGCCGAAACCCTGCAGCGCTTGACGCAGGTTGTTGAGGCGTTTGCCGCCGAAAATAACAATGAAGATCGGAAATTCCTGCTGGCCGGCGGCAACGCTGGTGTGGAAGCTGCCACTAATCAAGCAGTGGAAAAAGCCAGCTTCGAGATGGAAGTACTAGTTTACGCAGCAGTAGTTCTGCTCTGCTGGATAACTTTCCGTAGCTGGCGTGCCGTGCTGGTGGCGATTCTGCCGCTGATTGTCGTGACCATTCTATCCAAATCGTTGATGGTCCTGCTGGGAATCGGACTCAAGGTGGCTACCTTGCCAGTAGTAGCGCTGGGTGTGGGGATCGGCGTGGATTACGCGCTTTACATGCTGACTGTATTCCTAGCGTTTCAGCGTCAGGGTATGTCGGTCAAGGGAGCTTACACCAGTGCGCTGGCGTCTACCGGGCAGGTGGTGCTGCTGGTAGGTGTTACCTTGACAGCAGCGGTGGGTACCTGGATATGGTCTCCGATCAAGTTCCAAGCCGACATGGGCCTGCTGCTGGCCTTCATGTTCCTCGGAAATATGCTTGCGGCACTGATTATGGTCCCGGCGCTGTCCGCTTATTTGCTGGCACCTAATAAGGTTGAGCCCGAAGACTCCGTTGGGGTCGAATCAGATAGCGATCTTGTAACTAAGCACGTCGCCCAAATGTCGACCCTGTGAGCTGTCAGGAGGATTAGCCGCTGCTGGCTGTAGCAGGCGTCTAAGGGGGCGGACACGTCAAAAGCAACGTGCCCGCCCTTGTCCGGGCGTTCAGCGATAAAGGTTTGGGCGTTTTTTTTTGCCCTGCAAATCAACATGAATGTTGACATCCGGTGTTTGGTTGTCTGATAGTCAATCGATACGAGCCACAGCAGGAACCGAGGAGGCGCAATGAAGTTTCATTTGATGCAAACAGGTGTAATCGGTCGTCGTTATGAGCTGGAAGCGGGTATGGCTGGGCAGCGTCCTGAGTTGTATCAGCGCTTTCTATCCGAAGTGCGTGATTACGTTCGTCTGGCGGATGAGCTTGGTTATGCAGGCTATTGCCAGCCTGAGCACCACCTGCAGATCGAAGGTTTTGAGATCAACAACCATCCCGGCATGTTCAGTCTCTATGTGGGCCTGCATTCCAAGCGGATGAAGGCCGGCATCATGGGGTACACCCTGCCGACCCATAACCCGGTGCGTATCGCCGAAGAAATCGCCACCCTTGACCACATGCTCCAAGGGCGCCTGATGGTTGGTTTCACCCGTGGCTACCATGCGCGCTGGGTCGACTCCTATGCTGCGCGTCCGGGTGTCAGCGCCACTACGCCGGACAACGCCAAGGCCCGCGACGAGCAAGATGCGCTGAACCGCGAAGTCTTCGAGGAGTCGCTGCAGGTCATCAAGAAGGCCTGGGCCAATGACGTGTTTAGCCACAAGGGCAAACACTGGGAGTTCCCGCCAAATGGCGGCTCTGCCGGTCACCCGGCCTATGCCAGCATGGGCAAGGGCATGGATGCAGATGGCATCGTGCGCCAGATCGGCATTGCGCCGAAGTGCTACCAGAGTCCCCACCCGAAAATTTACGGCGGCTTTGCCGGCAGCATGCGCACCGTCGACATGTGGGCCCGGGAAGGCGGCAAGCCAATCGTGCTGGCTTCCGACCTGGACTTTTGCGATGCCCTGTGGACCCGCTATGCCGATACCGCACGCCAGCACGAGCGGGAGGTTGCCCGTGAGGATGTTGCTGCCTGGGGCGGTTTCCTGATGCTGACCGATGACAAGGACAAGGCCAAGCAGTTGATGGCCGAGCATAAGTGGTTCTGGGACAAGTGGTTCATTCCGTTCGGCCAGAAAATGCCGAACGTGCTGATCGGCTCGGCTGACGAGATCGCCGATCAGATCGGCCGCGCCCACGACCGCCTGGGCTTCAACGAGCTGTTCCTGATGTTCGGTCAGGGTCACCTGGACCCGGAGCAGAACAACGAGGAACTGGAAAAGTTTGCCAGCCTGGTGGCTCCTCGCTTCGCGACCAAGGATGCCGAAGGCACG
>NZ_SSOH01000033.1:0-26133 GCF_029873155.1 Pseudomonas sp. BN515
GTGCTCAAGGTTGGACGCATCGGGCAGGTCCGCTTCAACGGCCGGAGCCTGTTTGTCGGCGGCGGCCTGGCGGGAGAGCGGGTTGCCATCCGTCCGACCGCGACCGACGGCGTCTTCGACGTGGTGTTCATCCACAAGACCGTGCGCCAGATTGATCTCAGGCAACCCAAGCCATGACTATCCACCCGTTACCCATGTCTCCCGACAAGCGTTACCCATGTATACCGGCTGAACACGCGGCGCACCCTACCAGCGGGATTCACATCAGGTCAGCAATCCGATGAACAGGCTGATGCTGACGAAGGCCAGCACGGTGCACACCACCAGCGCCGCCGCGCAGCGGCCTTCCAGGCCGTAGCGCTGGCCGAGGATGGGGTAGATGCTCATCATCGGCGAGCAGGCGAAGAGTACGCCGGCCACCCGCAGCACCGGGTCCACCGGTGGCAGCAACTGGAAGCAGAGCAGCACCGCCAGCGGGTGCAAGACCAGCTTGCCGATGCTGAGCTGGGCCACGTCCTTGACCAGGCCACCGGCCCTGAGCCCATTGAGGCTGGCGCCGATGACGAAGAGCGCAACCGGTGCCGAGGCCATCGCCAGCATCTCCACCACCTTGGCCGGCACACTGGGCAGGCGGACGCCGAGCAGGGCCAGCGCAAGACCGACGCTAATGGCGATGATCACCGGATTGCGCAGCAGGCGCAGGAAGGTGTCTAGCAGCGCCGCGCGCAGCCCGCCTCCGTTCTGTCGGCCGAGTTCGGCAATGGCCAGGGCCAGCGGAATCATCAGCAGGTTCTCCACCATCATGCCCAGTGCCAGGGCCACCGCGGCGGGTGAGCCCAGCACCATGGCGACGATGGGATAGCCCACGAAACCGCTGTTGGATACCGACATACCCATGCCACTCAAGGCGCTGCCGCTGAGGCTGTCCTTGCGCACCAGGCGCGCGAACAGGAAGCCGCCCCAGAACACCAGCTGGGAGCCGATGCCGTAGGCCAGCAGGTAGGTGGCGTCGAACACCTCGTCCAGCGGCTTTTCCAGCAATGCGCGGATCACCAGCGCTGGCAGGGCGAAAGTGATGACGAATTTTCCAAGCCCCAGCACCTGCTCGGGGCTGACCAGCCGCCCACGGGCGGACAGGTAGCCAATGCCGATCAGGATGAAGATGGGCGCGGTAATACCAAGTATCTGGAGCATTCAGGGCTCGTCGGTCAGTTGCTCCCCTGCCCTGGCTGGACCGGTTCCAGCTGCTGCAACCGGCTGCGGGTACGGGAGAAGTCCATATGGGGTTTGCCCCGGCACAGGTCGTCGAGGCTGGCCTCGCTGGCCAGTAACAGACGGATGCCAGCGTCGTAGGCGATGTCGATCAGATTGACGAAGCGCTGTTGCACGTCGATGGCTTCCTCGCCCAGGCAAGGCACGCCACTGATGGCGAGCTGCCCGAAGCGCTGGCTGAGCCAGAGGAAGTCGGCGCTGGAATGCGGACGTCGGCACAGCTCGTCGAAGTCCAGCCAGGCATGCTTGCCTTCCATTGCCCGCACGCGCAGGGGATGGTGGTTGACCGCCACCTCCACGTCGCGCGCGGCAGCCGGCGTCAGCCCCAGTTGCTGGTCGATCCAGCCAGCGGAGAAGCCCGACAGCGGCCAGCAGTAACGGCCCCAAGCCTCCAGCACTCCGCGACGCTGGCGGTAGTCCTCGCCAGCATCGAGGTTGAGCACGTCGAAGCGTTTCTCGATCAGGGCGATGGCTGGTTTGAAGCGCTCGCGGTAGAGCGGATTCGGGCAGAGCCCATCCGGGTGGTAGTTGGAGGTGCAGACCATGCCCACGCCCTCCTCCACCAGCACCTTGAGCAGGCGCCCGAGGAGCACGGCGTCACCGATGTCGTGGACGTGGAATTCGTCGAAGCACAGCAGCCGCGTTTCTTCGGCCAGTGCCCGTGCGGCCAGGGCCAGCGGGTCGGGTTGCCCGGCGAAGTCGCGCATGCGTTCCTGCAGTTCCTGGAGGAACGCATGGAAGTGCACGCGACGCTTGGCGGCAAGTGGCGCGGCGGCGAAGAAGGCATCCATCACGAAGCTCTTGCCGCGCCCCACTCCACCCCAGAGATACAGGCCTGCGGCGGGGCGCCGAAGCCAGCCTTTTTTCCCCGCCAGAAACGACTCCAGCCATTGCCCGAGATGGCCAATGGCTGTGCGTTGCGCCGCGTCGGCCCGGTAACCCCGGGCCTCCAGCAGTGCGTCGAAGTGCCGTTCGATGCGCTGGCCAGCAGGCTCGCTCAGCGCATCGAATGCGGGCTCCAGTTCCCTAGAAGTCAAAGAACACCGTTTCCCCTTCGCCCTGGATACGGATGTCGAAGCGATAGGCCAGCTTGCCGCCCACCTCGCAGCGGCGCGCCACCAGGGTTTCGCGGCGTTGCGGCTGCTCGATCAGGTTGAGCACCGGGTCCACGGCGTTGGCGGCGGCTTCGTCGTCGAAATAAAGGCGCGTCTGCAGGTGGATGTTGATGCCACGGGCAAACAGCGACACGTTGATGTGCGGCGCCATGGGCACGCCGGCGGCGTTCTTCACCACGCCCGGCTTGATGGTCTGCAGCGTCCACTCGCCCGCATCGAAGGTGGTGGCGGTGCGGCCGAAGCTGTTGAACGGCTTTTCCAGGTCGAAGGCAGTGTCGTAGACGCCTTCGTGGTTGGCCTGCCAGAACTCCAGGAAGGAGTCGCGCACCAGGTGGCCATTGCCGTCATAGACATTGCCCAGCAGCAGGATGTGCTGGCCGGGGGCGTCGGCCTTGGCCATCTGGTTCCAGATTTCCTGGCTGCGGGTCGGGTTGCCGGCCGCTTCCAGGGCCAGGCCGATGTGCACGTAGGGGCCGGCGGTCTGCGAGGGGGTTTCCGGCAGCAGTTCGATAGGCATGCGCGTATCTCCTCAGCGGTTTTCGAAGTGGGTCTTGCGCTGGCCGCGCAGGACGATGTCGAAGCGGTACGCCAGGCAATCCATGGGATTGGCGTTGCTCATGTCGAGCTTGGCGATCAGCGTCTGAACCGCGTCGGGGTTGGCGATGCTCTTGACGATGGGGCACATCGGAATGAGCGGGTCACCTTCGAAATACAGCTGGGTGATCAGGCGGGTGGAGATCGACGGCCCGCTGATGGAGAAGTGGATGTGCGCCGGGCGCCAGTCGTTCGGGCCGTTGCGCCATGGATACGGACCCGGCTTGATGGTGCGGAAGATGTAGCGACCTTCACTGTCGGTCAGGGCGCGGCCGACACCGCCGAAGTTCGGGTCGAGCGGTGCCAGGTAGCGGTCGTTCTTGTGGCGATAGCGGCCGCCGGCGTTGGCCTGCCACATTTCCACCAGGGTGTGGGGAACCGGTTTGCCGTACTGGTCCATGACGCGGCCGGAAACGATGATGCGCTCGCCGATGGGCAGCCCGCCGTTGTTGAAGTTGAGCAGCAGGTCGTTGTCGTGCTCGCCCATCTTCAGGTGGGAGAAGTCCGGGCCGCTGGTCTCGGAGACGGACTGCGGAATGCTCACCAGCGCCTGGCGCGGGGAACGGGCAATGGACGTCTTGTAGTCGGGGGTCAGGGCCTTGGGGTGCCAGTTTCGGTCACGAATGACGAAGCGGCTGTTTTCCGCATCGGACATCACGGTTTCCTCTTGTTGGATTTATCGAGCCGCCAGGCAGCGGGCCATGGAGCGCAGTTTCATCCAGCAGAGGTCGGCGGAAAATTGAAATCCTTCCGGCCATCCATAACCGTTTGGTTATGTAAGACGCCCCTCGCGATAGTCCAGCGCTGCCTCGCGCAGGGTCTCCACCGCCCATTGCGCCGCCAGGGAAAGCGGCAACGACGCATTGCTGCAGATCCCCACCGAACCGCCGGGTTCCTTGAAGCCCAGATCCAGTTCCACCAGTTCGCCGGCGGCCAGGTCCAGGCGCACCGCGTCCAGTGGGGCGATCCAGACTGCATCGCCGCTCTGCACGTAGCGCCGGCTCAGGGCGAGCGACAGGGTTTCCAGGCGTTGGCGCGGCGGGCTGATGCCGCTCTGCACAAAGAATCCGTCGGCATGCTTGCGAATGGTGGTGCCAGCCAGCGGCAGCACCAGGGGGAAGCCATCCAGGGAGCGGCGATCAGCGCCCTCCACCAGCAGCGGATGGCCGGCACGGACCACCAGGGTCATGGATTCGCTGTACAGGTGCTCGAAGGTCAATCCGTGAATTTCCGGGTTGTCGGTCACGCGTCCGACCACCAGGTCCAGCTCGCCCACCCGCAGCTGCGACAGCAGGTAGGCACCGGGCCCGGTCAGCACGCTGACCACCAGCGAGGGATGCTGCTGATGCAGCCGCCGCACCATTTCCGGCACCAGCAGGCCTTCCACGGTAGAGAGCACGCCGAGCCGCACGGTGCCAGCGGCGTACTCGCCTTCGCGCAGGCTGTTGACCCCGTCGCGCAGGGCCTGGACGCAGGGGCCTGCATAGCGCATGAAGGCCAGCCCCGCCTCGGTCAGGCTTGCGCCGCTCTTGCTGCGGTCGAACAGGCTGGCGTCGAGGATTTCCTCCAGCTCCTTGAGGGTCTTGGAGATAGCCGGCTGGCTCACCGCCAACTGATCCGCGGCGCGGGCCAGGCTGCCCTGGCGCGCTACTTCGAGGAAGCACAGCAAGTGGCGGAATTTGATGCGGGTATCGATGTTCAACGGCGGGTCCTGTGGCGGCTGGCCTGCGAAGGCTAGCTCAAGGACGGGGCCCACAGCCAACTCCTATTTGAACCTGGGAAAACCATCCCTGGACCGAATCGTGTAGGAGCGAGCTTGCTCGCGAAGGATGGCGCTCGGACTGTTCGCGAGCAGAGCTCGCTCCTACAGATTCAGCGGCACCGCGCAGACCTTGCCGGCCAATTCCACGCGGCCGAAGCGCGCGCCGGCTTCCAGCGGCGTGATCGCCAGCAGCCGGTCCATGCGTACGGAGCAAGGACCATCCTCCACCTCCAGCACGAAGAATTCTTCCTTCTCCGCGCTGGTGTGGGTGGTCAGCGCCCTGGCCTCGAATCCGCCGCCGTCCACCAGTTCCACCTTCACCAGGTAGCGATACAGGCAAGCGATTTCCAGCAGGTCGTGCAGGTCGCAATCCAGGGGCTGATACATGGTTTCCTCCTCAGCAACCTTGCAGCGGAATGATGGAATAGCCCTGCCGGCCGATGGCCTCGGCCACCTGCGGGCTGGCGATCTCGCTGTGGCAGAACAGGCATTCGCTGGCGGCGATGTCGGCGTCCTGCACACCCCGGCTGGCCAGCCACTCGGCGGCGAAGCGCCCCGCCTGGAGCTTGTCGCCGCCGCTGGTGAGCACATCGAAGTGCAGGTAGCGGCCATCGCGGGTACGGACATGGGTATCGAAGACTTTCACCTGCATGTCGACGCCCTCCTCACTTCAGGTCGGCAATCGCGGCGCCGAAGTTGATGTGCAGCACCTGGCCGTCCACCACCAGGGCGGGAACCGACTGCACACCGGCGGCTTCGGCCTCGGCAACACGGGTGGGCGCTTCACCCAAGTGCACCACTTCCACCTTCACGTCGTGGGCAAGCAGGTTGAGCAGGGTCTGTTCAGCGGATACGCAAACCGGGCAGCCAGCGTGGTAGTAACGGGCGGTGGTCATTTTTCAGGTCTCCTGATTAGTTAGTATCGATTCGATACGTTTATCAGGTTACCCGCAGGCGCCCCTTTGTCAATATAGTTTTTACTCGATACTATTTATCGACGGAGGTGAACATGACCGACCTATTCGACCTGTTCGAACGACTCACCAGCCTGATGCGCATCTGGCATCGCGAGCACCCGCTGCTGGCTGACCTTCAGCCCGTGCAGCTCAGCGCCCTGGAATACCTGGCGCGCTGCAACCACTACTCGGACACGCCGCTGGCGGTGACCGAGTACCTGGGGCTGACCAAGGGAACGGTGTCGCAATCGCTGAAGGCCCTGGAAGCCAAGGGCCTGATCAAGAAGCGCCAGGACCAGCAGGACAAACGCAGCGTGCACCTGGAGCTGACGCCGGCCGCGCGTGAACTGCTGGCGGCGGTGACACCACCGGAATTCCTGGCGAACGCGGTGGCGGATATGGGGCAGGACGCCGTCGACCTGGAGCGACTGCTGGCCGGATTGTTGCGCACCGTGCAACGCCAGGCGGATGTGCCCGGATTCGGCCTGTGCAAGACCTGCCGCTTCCACCAGCAGCGGGATGGCGAGCCATTCTGCGGGTTGACTCAGGAACCCCTGGCTCGCCCGTCCATCGAGCTCATCTGCCGCGAACACCAACCCCGCGAGGAAGCGGCCTGATCAGGTCTTCAGGCGCTCTTGCGGAATAGCTCGCGGCCTTCGTCCAGGTACTGGTCCACCAGCCACTTCCCGTGTGCGATGGAGGCGTGCTGGGCCTTGCCCAGTTCGGAGAGGAAGGCGTACCTCACCGGCAGCGCGATGCGGCGGGTGGTCTCGCCTTCGGGGGAAGTGATTTGGCAACCGGCGGCCCAGGGTGTGGGGATGCCCGGATGCTCAAAGACGTCGGCGACAATGACATGGTTGCGGTGAACGCATTGCAGGGTGCTCATGGGGTCTACCTCTTTGTTGAAGGCCCGGAGCCACAGGGTCAGCCGGCCCGGCGGGCGTGGGTTGAAGGTTCAACTGAAGGTCGGCACATGCCTTGCCTTGCTCACTACCGGATATAGCACAGGAGGTTTTCCGCGCCGTTGCACCTGACCAAGGGTCGCCCCATTGGCCTGCCGAGTTTCGCCCGAATTGGCTATTCGGCCGGGAACGGCTGCCGGCTAACTTACGTCCATCCCCCGCATCCCGCGGGCCAATCTGGAGAACGTAGATGAGCGCACGAATCGAATGGGCCAAGCAGGCACCCGATGCCTACAAGGCGATGGTCGGTCTGGAACAGGCCCTGGCCAAATCCGGTCTGGAAACCGCTCTGCTCGAACTGATCCGCCTGCGTGCCTCGCAGATAAACGGCTGCGCGTATTGCATCAACATGCACGCCAATGACGCCCGCAAGGCCGGCGAGACCGAAGCACGCTTGCAGACCCTGAGCGTCTGGCACGACACCCGCTTTTTCAGCGAGCGCGAACAAGCCGTCCTGGCCTGGACGGAAAGCCTGACCCTGCTGCCCGAGCGCCATGCCCCGCAGGACCAGTACGAACGCCTGCGCGAGCATTTCAGCGAGGCCGAGATCGTCAACCTGACCCTGGCCATCGCCACCATCAACGCCTGGAATCGCTTCGGCGTGGGTTTCGCGATGATCCCCTGAAGCACCCCTGCCTCACTGAAAATGGGCCGCATCGAGCGGCCCTCTTCATTCCCACGGTGCACCCTGCCCACGAACGACGGAGCCGACCGCGCGCACCAGTGAAATACTCCGCGCAATCAAGGTATTCACGTCGAACGATTGCGCTATTTTTCTGCCATTCCCCCGCCGGAGCCATGCATGGAACTGCACATCGTCATCCAGGGCAGCAAGGACCTGTCCGGGCAGCTGTATCGCCAATTGCGCGAGGCCATCGAGTCCGGCCGCCTCAAGGCTGGCACCCGGCTGCCGCCGAGCCGCCTGCTGGCCGAGCAGTTGGGCATCTCGCGCAAGACGGTGGCGGACACCTATGCCCTGCTCACCTACGACAACCTGCTCACCGGCAAGGTGGGCTCGGGCACCTTCGTCAACGCCCAGGCCACCGGTCAGGGCCGCAAACAGGGCCATGAATCCCTGGCCAGTGCGGCGATCATCTCCAAATGGCACAACATCTCCACCTCCCTGGGCCATCCGTCCATGGACGCGATATTGCGCTACGACTTCATCGGCGGCGCCACCACCCGCAACCAGTTTCCCCAGGACGACTGGCGCCGCTGCGCCCAGCACGCCCTGCGCCAGACCGCGAAATCCCGCGGCCTCTACAGCCAGCCCGCCGGCCTGCCCGCGCTGCGTGACGCCATTGCCCGGCATGTGGCGTTTTCCCGTGGGGTGCACTGCAACGTCGAAGAGGTGCTGGTCTGCCACGGCGCCCAGCAGGCCCTGGACCTGCTCGCCCGCGTGCTGGTGGAACCGGGCTGCGGCGTGGCGGTGGAAGATCCCGGCTACCCGCCTGCGAGGCAGAGCTTCGCTGCCCAGGGTGCCGAGGTGATCGGCGTGCCGGTGGATGCGGAAGGCATCTGCGTCGATGCCATACCGGAGCACGTGCGGCTGATCTACGTGACCCCCTCGCACCAGTTCCCCCTCGGCATGCCCATGAGCCAGGCACGGCGCGAGGCGTTGCTGGAGAAGGCGCTGCGCATCGGCGCGGTGATCATCGAAGACGACTACGACTGTGAGTTCCGCTACGAGGGCCGGCCCAGCGAAACCCTGCAGAGCCTCGACAGCCAGGGCGCGGTGGCCTATGTCGGCACCTTCTCCAAGTCCCTGCAACCGGAGCTGCGCCTGGGCTACTGCATCCTGCCGCCGGCGCTGATCGAAGCCGTCACCGCCGCCAAACAGCTCAGCGACTGGCACTGCTCCACCCTTACCCAGTGGACCCTGGCCAAGTTCATCGACGATGGTTGCCTGCAGAAGCACATCCGCCGCTGCCACGCCATCTACGCCAGCCGGCGGGAGCGCATCCTCGATCGCTTCAATGGCGACCTGGGGCGCTGGTTCGAGCTGGTGCCCTCGGTCGCCGGCTTCCACCTCGCCGCCGAGGCCAGGGTGCCGCTGGACATCCCGCTGCTGGTGGAGCTGGCGCGCAAGCTGGACGTCGGCCTCTACCCGCTGGCCGGATTCTCCTACCAGGTGCCACCGCGCAATGGCCTGTTCCTCGGCTACGGCGCCATCGAAACCCTGGACCTCGACCCGGCGCTGGACCGGGTGCGGGATATCCTGGAGCAGATTGCGTAAGGGTCGACACAACCGCCTGTAGGGGCGAATTCATTCGCCAAGCAGGACGCAGTCCTGCCGTAGGTTGGTCCGAGGAACGAGGCCCAACATTGCAGAGCCGGTGGATAGAAAAAGCGCTATCCACACTACGTGGTGGCTGGACCGTAGGGTGCGCTGCGCGCACCGAGTCCAGGGTCCACCTCGACACCAGATCGAACCGCCGGTGCGCGCGGCGCACCCTACCCGACCAGCGGCCCGAGCAAAGAAAAAGGGGCTGAACACGTCAGCCCCTTTCTTCGTCCACCCCGGTCGATCAGCCGCGATCGCGCCAGATGGTCTGCACATTGAGGAACTCGCGCAGGCCGAAGTGGGACAGCTCGCGGCCGTAACCGCTCTTCTTCACGCCACCGATCGGCACGCGCGGGTCAGAGGCAGTGAAGCCGTTGATGAACACCGCGCCGCTGACGATTCGGCGGGCCAGCTTCTGCGCCTTGGCCGCGTCGGTGGTCCAGAGCGCACCGCCCAGACCGAACTCGCTGTCGTTAGCCAGCTCCACCGCATGCTCGGCATCGCGAGCGACGATCAGCGAAGCCACCGGGCCGAAGATTTCCTTGCGGAAGGCGGTCATGTCCGGGGTCACGTCGGCCAGGATGGTCGGCGCGTAGTAGTTGCCTTCGCCTTCCAGCTTGTGGCCGCCCAGCAGCAGCGTCGCGCCTTCGGCCAGGGTAGCCTGGACCTGGCCATCGAGCTCGTCGCGCAGGTCGAAGCGGGCCATCGGGCCGACGAAGGTGGAATCAGCCTGCGGATCGCCAATCTGCAGCGCCTTGACCGCCGCCACGAAGCGCTCGGTGAAGGCTTCGGCGATGGGGGCTTCGAGGATGATGCGCTTGGCGGCGATGCACACCTGGCCGGCGTTGTTGAAGCGGCTGGTGACCGCCGCCTTCACGGCCTGGTCCAGATCGGCGTCAGCCAGAACGATGAAGGGATCGGAACCGCCCAGCTCCAGCACGCACTTCTTCAGCGCGGCACCGGCCTGGGCAGCGATGGCAGCACCAGCGCCAACGCTACCGGTCACTGCCACCATGGCGATGCGCGGGTCGGCGATGGCCACGGAGACCAGCGGCGGCTCGACGTTGATCACTTCGAACACGCCTTCCGGCAGGCCGGCTTCGGCCCAGACGGAGGCCAGCAGGCGGGCGCAGCCCATGACGTTGGGGGCGTGCTTGAGCACATAGCTGTTGCCGCCGAAGATGATCGGCACCGCGCCGCGCATCACCTGCCACACCGGGAAGTTCCAGGGCATTACCGCCAGCACCGGGCCCAGCGGCAGGTAGGCAACCACGGCCTTGTTGTCTTCCACCAGGGTCGGCTCATCCGCAACCATGGCCGGGCCGTGCTCGGCGTACCACTCGCAGAGCTTGGCGCATTTCTCGACTTCGCCACGGGACTGGCTGATCGGCATACCCATCTCGGTGGTGGTCATCCGCGCCATGGCTTCGGCGTTGGCGCGCAGGGCCTTGGCCATGCGCAGCAGCGCAGCACTGCGTTCCTCGACGCTGAACTGGCTCCAGGCCGCGAAACCACGCTGGCTGGACGCCAGGCTGGCCTCAAGGGCAGCGGCATCCTGGTAGGGATAACGAGCAACTTCTTCGCCAGTGGCGGGGTTGCGGGAGATGGCGGCAGGCGTATTCATGCTGTCCTCGTTGTACGTGAGAGCCGGTCAGGGCTCGCGATCAGTCTTGCGGCGAAAGTAAGGCAGCGACCGATTCACGTAAAACGAATAATCGAGAAGAAATTCTTCACAAAAAGAGAAAGGTGATGCCCCGGCAATTGCATGACATCACCACCGCGCGACGCCCAGCCTCCGGTGCGCGCGGCGCACCCTACTGGCAGCAGCGTCGCTCCATGCGCCGCCCTCTTCCCACGTGCCCGCGCGTCAGCGGCCAGTTTCGGTGTTCCGCATCGGGCGCCTCGGTGGTGACCACATACACGCGCTGTTCATGGCCGTGGCGCAACAGCACGCACTGCAGCGACTGGCCGTCTTCCACGTCGAACCAACGGGGTTCCCCGTCACGGGTCATCTCCATGAAGCGCGCCACCCGTGCGAGCACCGTGGCGGGGCTGTAGCGATCCCAGCCGTCCGGCAGTGCATCGCCCACTGGCAGCCAGCCGGTTGCGGGAAGCTCGCCATGTTCCTGGCTGCGGCGTCCCCAGGGAATCCACACCACGCCGCGCTGCGGGTCATGGATGGGCAATGCCGCGTCGCTATCGGGGTAATTGATGAGTTGCCGGCTCCCTTCGGCGGTGTAAAGCCCACTGACTTCCACTGCATGACACATGACTGCCTCCCCTAGCCGAAGCAATTGTCATCGTTGCCAGTACCGCTGGTTAAGGGCTGAGCGTTGGCGAAACTGTAGTTTTTATCTTGCCCCTGACGCCTGAGTTTCGTGACCTGGCAACAGCCGTCAAGGTGGCATCCCGGCGGCGTTGACAGGAGGGCAAGAGACGCGACGAAACGCAGAAGGCAATCCAGGCGAGGTTACAGCGCGCACGCCAGGCGCGAGGGGGAAAAAGCAGCGCTTGTCGAAACAACGGAACGATTTCCAAAGGCATCGGGTCCACCTCCATGGTGGAGGTGAAACGCCATTATTTTGACCACCCCATCCTGGGAGTGAGTCCACCTTTACTGCAACAAGCCGCGGACGTGCCGCTCTATTCGAGCGATTTCGTACGAAGGCTCGTTCGTGCCTGTTTCCATGAAAAAACGCTGCATCTGAAGGTACGGAGAAATCATGAACAGTTCCTGTACAGATCGCATCGGAACCCAACTGACCTCCGGCAAGGCCCAGGTCGAATCCAGGAGGTCCTTTCTCAAGCTTTCCGCCGCTGCAATGGCGACGCCACTGATCGCCCGGTCCATGCCCGCCATCGCTGAAGGTGGAAACAGTGGCCAGTCCAGCCCACCTACCACGCCCTGGGCGATCGAACTTCCTACCGAGATCACTCCAGCATCGCCGACGACGCTCGACCCCGCGCCAACCGTGACGGCGAACACCGCCGCTGGAGAAGCGGGCCGTGCTCCACACCAGCGCCTGGGTGAACTGGGTATCCAGGAAACCTATGAGCTGACCGCCGCAGAGCGACCCGACTGGGTGTTCAACCCGGCCTATCCACCCCAGCCCATCTGGGGCTTCAGGGCCACGGGGGAAGTCACCACGCCCGGCCCGGTGTTCTTCGGGCACTACGGCCGTCCAGTCCTCGTGCGTTGGCGCAATGAGCTGCCCCAGGACCACCAGGGCTTCGGCTCGCCGGAAATATCGATTCACCTGCACAACGCCCATACGGCCTCGGAGAGCGACGGTTTTCCCGCCGACTTCTTCAGCCCGAACAAGGCCGGCCCTACCCTGGACGCACCGGGGCAGTTCAAGGACCACCATTACGGCAATATCTGCGCCGGCTACGACGAGTTCCAGAACGGCCGCGGTGATCCACGCGAAGCGCTGGGGACGCTCTTCTACCACGGCCACACCATGGATTTCACAGGGCCCAATGTCTACAAGGGTCTGGTGGGGATGTACCTGCTGTTCGACGAGATCGACTCGGGTAACGAACGCGACCCGAACCCGGCAGCCCTGCGCCTACCGAGCCACCCTTACGACTACCCGCTGGCCTTTTCCGATAAGCGCTTCGACCAGAACGGCATCCTGTTCTGGGACCAGGTGGACCCGGATGGCGTGCTCGGCGACAAGATCACGGTCAACGGCAAGATCGAGCCGGTGCTGCGGGTTGCAGCGCGCAAGTATCGCTTCCGCCTGCTCAATGGCGGGCCGAGCCGCTTCTACCAGTTCCATCTGGTGGACGCCTCGAACGCGGAGCAGACCTTCACCTACATCGCCAACGACGGCAACCTGCTGCCGGCACCCCTGCGCAATCACACCAACGTGCATCTCGGCGTGGCCGAGCGCGGCGATATAGTGGTGGACTTCTCGGCCTACCCGATCGGTACAGAGCTGTTCCTGGTCAATCGCCTGGAGCAGACCAGCACCCGCAGGCCAGACGGGGTCACCAGCCCTGGCACCCCTGTGCTGAAGCTGGTCGTCGACCGGCAGCCGCCGGAACAGGACCTCAGCCAGGTGCCCGACACCTTGCGGGAACTGCGTCCACTCGACCCGGCAGAAGTCGACGCAGCACCGGTACGGCGCTGGGAGTTCGAACGGCGCAACGGCATGTGGGCGGTCAATGGGCAGTTCTTCGACCCCACTCGGACCAGCGCCAAGGTCCGGCAAGGCACGGCCGAGGTCTGGGAACTGGTGAACGACCACGGCGGCTGGGTGCACCCCGTCCACATCCATCTGGAAGAGGGGCGGATCATCAGCAAGACGGTGGACGGTGCCGAGGTGCCAATTCCGCCCCATGAGCAAGGGCGCAAGGACGTCTACGTGCTGGGCGAGAACACCATCCTGCGGGTCTTCCTGCGCTTCCGCGACTTCGTCGGCAAGCACCCGATCCATTGCCACAACATGATCCACGAAGACCACGCGATGATGGCCCGCTGGGATGTCGAGCTCGACCCGGCAGGTCCATCGCCGGGCGCATCTCCCGCCGCCGGAACTTCCAGTGCCGGCACTCCGGACACAGGAGGCACTCAATGAACACGCGACGCATGCTGCTCGGTGGTATGGGCATAGCCGCCCTGGGCGGTGCCCTCTGGTTGGCCGGTCCGGAAGCGGAGGAAAGCACCAGGCGATCCGGCGCCACGCCCTTCCCCAATGTGACGCTCTACAACCAGGACGGGGACAAGCTGCGCTTCTATGACGACCTGATCCGCAACAAGGTCGTCGCGCTCAACATGATGTACGTCATGTGCGAGGGCATCTGCCCGACCATGACCTCCAACCTGCGCAAGTTGCAGAGCTTGCTGGGCAAGCGGATGGGCCGAGACGTCTTCATGTGCTCCATCTCGCTGCAGCCGGAAATGGACTCACCCGAGGTACTGAAGGCCTACGCCGCCAAGCACAGGGTACTGCCCGGCTGGCAGTTCCTCACCGGCTCGCCTGACGACATCCGCCGGGTGCGCTTCAGCATGGGCTTCTACGACCCGGTGCCGGAGGTGGATGCCAACCTGGCCACCCACACCGGCATGGTGCGCATCGGCAACGACGCCACCAGACGCTGGACCATGGCGCCCGCACTGTGCGACGCCGAGCGCATCATCACCACCATCAACCACGTGGACCGGCGGGTGGTGGAAACGGCCTACCCGAATGATCGCCGGTCAAGCTAGGCAAGGATGACAAGCCCCCTCACCCCTGCGCGGAGGGCCGGGGTGAGGGACGGTAGCGTTGCCGGGCCGGTGTTCCCGGAGTGCCATTCCCCCAGGCTCCCGTAAAATTTTTCTCGCCCCCTGTAACGCCACCCGGATAGCCTTGTCTCCTATCTCGAAGGCGATGCATCCAGCGGTATGAATCGCCACCTCTGGGCAACCAGCCCTTCATTCGACCCACCAGAAACGGAGAGAACAATCATGAAAACCCCGACTGCCAGTGTCGTATCCGCAACCGGTCTCGCCCTTGCCCTGAGCACCGCCATCGGCCTGGCCGTGGCCCCCGTGGGCGCACAGGCCGCCGACAACGAGAAATGCTTCGGCGTCGCGATGAAAGGCAAGAACGACTGCGCTGCCGGCGCCGGCACTTCCTGCGCGGGCACCCAGAAGATGGACTACCAGGGCAACTCCTGGAAATTCGTGCCGAAAGGCACCTGCGAGAAGACCGCTTCCCCCACTTCGCCCACCGGCAACGGCCAGCTCCAGGCATTCAAGGAAGAGAAGAAGAGCTGACCACCCCCGGCAGGAGCGCACGCCATGACCCCCTCCCCTCTGCCCCACGCTCCTGCCGGCCAACTGCCGGCCCGGGCCGGCATCGGGCTCAAGTCCCTGCATCACCGGGATGTGCTCGATGCCCGTCCGGACCTCGGCTTCTTCGAAGTCCACGCTGAGAACTACATGGTGGAAGGCGGGCCCTTTCACCACTACCTGGGCGAGATCCGCCAGGACTACCCGCTCTCCATCCACGGTGTCGGCCTGTCCATCGGCGCCGACCAGCCGCTGGACAAGGCCCACCTGGACCGCCTCGCCACGCTGCTCGCGCGCTACCAGCCGGAGTCGTTCTCCGAGCATCTGGCCTGGTCCACCCATGGCGACTTCTTTCTCAACGACCTGCTGCCGCTCGCCTATGACCGGGCCAGCCTGGAGCGGGTCTGCCGGCACATCGACCAGGTGCAGGAGCATCTGCAGCGGCGAATGCTGCTGGAAAACCCGGCCACCTACCTGGAGTTCGACAGCTCCAGCCTGGACGAGGCCGAGTTCATTGCCGAGGTGGTGAAGCGCACCGGCTGCGGCCTGCTGCTGGACCTGAACAACGCCTATGTGACCTGCACCAACCACAACCGCGACGTCCGCGCTTACCTCAATGCCCTGCCCCTGCATGCGGTGGGCGAGATTCATCTGGCGGGCTTTGCCGAAGACCGCGATGCAGCCGGCGCACGCCTGCTGATCGACCACCACGGTTCGCCCGTGGACGCTGCCGTCTGGAACCTCTACGACGAGATGATCGACCGCCTTGGCCCGCTGCCCACGCTGATCGAGCGGGACAACGAGGTTCCCGCGCTGGAGGTACTGGTGCGCGAAGCGCAACAGGCCGAGCGGCGGCTGCGCCAGGAGCAGGCAGCATGAACGCCGACACCTTCGCCCATGCCCTGCTTGACCCGGAGCAGCCCTGCCCGTCCGGCCTGCGGGCCTGGAATGGGTCCGACCCGGCGCAACGCTTTGCCGTGTACCGCAACAACGTGCTGGCTTCACTGATCAATGCCCTGGCCGACACCTTCCCGGTGGTTCGGCAACTGGTGGGCGATGAATTCTTCACGGCCATGGCACGCTTGCACGTGCAGGAGATGCCGCCCCGTTCGCCGCTGCTGACGCTCTACGGCGAGGACTTCCCGGCGTTCATCCACGCCTTCCCGCCGGCCTCCGGCTTGCCCTATCTGGCGGACGTGGCGCGGCTGGAACTGGCGCAGGTGCACGCTTACCACGCAGCCGACCTGCCGGCGGTGGACACGGCCAGCCTGGCTGCCGTCCTGTCCGACCCGGAGTGCCTGCCCGGCATGCAGCTCTGCTTGCATCCCTCAGTGGCGGTGGTCTGCTCCGACTACGCCATCGCATCTCTCTGGGCCGCCCATCAGGGGCTGCTGGACCTGGCCGAGGTGAATCCCGGCCAGGCCGAATGCGCGCTGGTACTGCGCAATGGCCTGGAGGTGGAAGTCAGCCGCATCGGCACAGGCACGGCGGCCTTCATCCAGGCCCTGACGGCTGGCAGCCCACTGGGTGCCGCCGTGGGCGCCGCGCTGGCCATCGACGCCAGCTTCGACCCAGGCTCCACCCTCGCGCGCCTGCTGGCAGGCGGCGCAATCACGCGGTTCACCCTCCACAGCGGGAGTCAGATGCCATGAACGCCACCATCCAGATCCACTACAGCCATTTGCCGATGAAACTGGTGTCCCAGGCCGTCGAGCTGTGCAAGCGGATCCCCTACAGCCTGGTGGCCTTCGTCGCGCGCTTTTCCATTGCCGCGATCTTCTGGAAATCCGGGCAGACCAAGGTGGAAGGCCTGGCCATCGACCTGGTGGACGGCACCTTCCAGCTGGGCATCCCGCACCTGTCGGCCTCGGCCATTCCGCTGTTCACCGAGGAATACAAGCTGCCCTTCCTCTCGCCTGAACTGGCGGCCCATGCGGCAGCTTTCTCTGAGCACTTCTTCCCGCTGCTGATCCTGATCGGCTTCGCCACCCGCTTCTCGGCCCTGGCGCTGCTGGGCATGACCCTGGTGATCCAGACCCTCATCTACCCCGACGCCTACCCCACCCACGGCGTCTGGGCCGCCAGCCTGTTGCTGCTGGTCAGCCAGGGGCCGGGGGTGATCTCCATCGATCACCTGATCGCCAGGCGGTATCAGGGCTGACAGCCTTCGCCCGCTCCTGTGGAGGTGATTCTGAGCGGGTGGACCACGCTTCACCGGTCCACCATCGGCGCTCGGCAAAGCAAGGACGGTGGAAATAAATAGCGATTTCCACCCTTGTTGCTTCTGCACGTACCGGTTGCATTGCTGCGGTGCGCGCGGCGCACCCTACAGGCGAGGTGAACCGTAGGGTGCGCCATGCGCACCGATCCCAGCACTGTCGTCAGCATCGCGCCTGGCGGCTACCCGCTCATGACCTAGGCTTGCAAAGGCAATTCACAAGAATTCCAGAAGTTCGGTTCCTGCCGTTCAAAGGAGTGCAGTCATGGCGCAGCGGAATCCCGTCAATACCAACCCTGGACAGAAACTGCGTGGCGTGAATCTGGGGGGTTGGCTGGTCCTGGAGAAGTGGATGACCCCGAGCCTGTTCGAGGGGCTTGAAGCCACCGATGAAACCACCTGGTGCGCCGAGATGGGCGCACGAGCCCCGGAAAGACTGAAGCAACACTGGAACACCTTCATCACCCGCGACGACTTCGCCTGGCTGCATGAGCGCGGCCTGAATGCCGTGCGCATTCCCCTGGGCCACTGGATATTCGGACCGGACTACCCCTACCACCCGAAATACGGCGAAACCCGCCACCCCTTCGTCGAGGGCGGCATCGAGGTGCTCGACCGGGCCTTTGCCTGGGCCGACGAATTAGGATTGAGGATCGTCCTCGACCTGCACGCCGCCCCCGGCTGCCAGAACGGCTTCGACAATGGCGGCATCAAGGATGTCTGCGAATGGCACACCCAGGACGAGTACCGCGCGCATTCGCTGAGCGTGCTGGAACGCCTGGCCGAACGCTACCGCGACCAGCCCGCCCTGCACGCCATCGAAGTGCTCAACGAGCCGCGCTGGGATGTGCCGACCGACTACCTCAAGGGCTACAACCTCGATGCCTACCAGCGCATTCGCCGGCACTGCCCTGCGGAGAAAGTCAGCGTTGTCTTCCACGACGGTTTCCGCGCCTTCGATGAATACCTGGGGTTCATGCAGCCGCCGGAATTCGCCAACGTGGTGTTCGATATCCATCGCTACCAGTGCTTCGAACGCGGCGATATCGACAGCGACATCTACACCCACATCCACAAGGCCAGCGGCCAGTGGAAAGCCGAGGCCGACTCGATCATCGGCCAGTTGGGCATTCCGGCGTACTGTGGCGAGTGGAGCCTGGGGCTCGACCTGAAAGTGGTTTCGCTCTGGGCCGAAGGCCCCTTCAATCACGCACTGGAAAACATGGACAGCTTCCAGAAAGACGTGGCCTATCGCGGCTATGCCGCTGCGCAGTTGCTGACCTATGAGAAGTACCTGGGCTGGTTCTTCTGGAGCTACAAGACCGAAACCACACCGGCCTGGTGCTTCCGCGAGTGCGTCCAGCGTGGCTGGTTGCCCTCAACTTTTTCTTAGTGCCCGTAGCGGGGTGCCATAACCCACCAGGGGCTCCTGCGGCAGGTGATTGAGCAGGAGCCGACGCTGGTAGTTGCGCTCCAGCCCGGACTGGAAGCTGATGGCCAGCAGCGTCGAGTCCGGCAGCTCGCGGTGCAGCATATCCATGAAGTCTTCCTCGTCCCGGGTCTCGAAAGCACTGCTCGCCTCCTCGATGAACACCCAGGTGGGCTGCTGCAGGAACAACCGGGCGATGGCCAGCCGCTGCTGCGTACGTAGCGGTAACACGCTCTGCCAGTTGTCGACCTCCTCCATTCGCTTGGCCAGCCAGGCAATGCCCGCACTCTCCAGTGCATGCAGCATGGCGCCGGAGGCATAGGTGCCGGCAGGCTGCGGGTAGCTCAAGGCCGCGCACAGGCTGCCGACCGGCAGGAAGGGGCGTTGCGGCAGGAAGCAGATGGCCGCACCCACCGGCAACCAGACCTCCCCATGCCCCCATGGCCACAGCCCGGCCAGCACCTTGAACAGACCGATGGTGACCGCCGGATCACCCGAGATCAGCACCCGCTCGCCGCGCTGGATCACGACGTTCAGTCCCTCGATCAGGACCTGCCCGTCAGGGGTGGCAATGCAGAGGTCGCGCAGCACGATTTCCGCCTGCTGCGACTGCGCCACGCAGATCCGGTTCTGCGGCTGCGCGGCCTGGTCGTCCAGGTCCTGCAGGTCGTTGTAGAGGCTCATCACGCGGTCGGCCGACGCTCGCCAACGCGCCAGTTCGGCGAGGTTGTCGATCGGCCAGGACAGCGCCGAGGTCAGCTGGTGGAATGCCTGTGCGGCCTGCATCAGGACGCCCAGGGTCATGGCACCGGAAATGTACTGAGGCGCCATGACCAGGATCGGGAACACCGGCAGCAGCACGCCGTAACCCGACGAGAACGACACGATGCCGAGGTAGGCCATGGTCTGCCGATACCAACGGTGCCCCAGCTCGGCGAAATGGCTCGTCGAGCTCCGGCGCTCCGCTTCCTCGCCCTGCATCAGCGCGATGGACTCCGAACTTTCCCGCGCATGGGCCAGCCCGAAACGGAAGTCCGCTTCCGCCGATTGCAATTTGTTGGTGGCCCGGATCAGCGGGCGCCCGAGCAGCATGCCGAACACCGTGCCGGCGCTGGCGTAGGCCACCGCGAGAATCAGCATGTAGCCCGGCACCATCAGGCCGGTTCCGGGGAATTGCACACTGCCGGTGACCGTCAGCAGGATGTTGGCAAAGGTGCTGAAGATCAGCAGCGAATAGACCAGCGAGTGGGTCAGCGAAATCGCGCTTTCAGTGACGACGTGAATGTCTTCGGCGATGCGGCCGTCAGGGTTGTCGTGCTCGCCCCGGGTCTGCTGCAACTGGTAGTGATGTCCGCGCGCCATCCACTTGTCGACGAGCCGTGCCGTCAGCCAACGGCGCCAGTCCAGTTGCAGCCAGCGCTTGACCCGCATGTGCATCGCCGTGACGCCCACCGTCAGCAGGAGGATCACCACGAAGGTGCCGATCTGCATCATCAGGCGATTGAGCGATCTGGCTTCCAGTGCATCGAAGAGCGCGCGGTTCCAGTAGTTGGTCCAGATCACCAGCGCGACCTGCGCCAGGGTGAGCAGAAGCAGCGCCACGGTGTAGCCGCGCGCCTTCCACTTCACGTCGGAATTCCAGTACGGCATCACCAGACGCAGGAGCTGCCAGCGCGATCTTTCAGCCGGCGGGGACATCTAGTCGCCACTCCACGCAGCGAGCGCATGTGCGCGCAATGGAAGACCACCAGGCACTCGTTGCGGGCCAACGCCGCAGCGTTTCCCCCAATCAAGGCAAGCCTGTGACCCCGCCCAATCCTTCGTTATAAGAATCATCTGACCCCCTGCTGTTAGAGGCCGAAGCCTCAGGTTGCTCAGCGAACTCCGGGGAGTGCGTTGTCTTCCCGGCGGGACGTTTATTCGTTCAGCCGGGATTGCCGCAGGGTGCAGCCGAGGCGAATGAGCAGAAGTTGGGGGCGGTCAGTGTGATCGCGGCGCTTTGAGCTCAGCGCGGAACTGCACCAGGTAATTCTGATTCAAGCACACCGATTTCAGGCTGCACTTTTTTTCCGGACCATCGACCCCGCCAGGCCGACAAAGGCCCGCGATCAGCCGCTGACCTGACCGATCAATTGGCTGATCACCGCCCTGAGCTTGCCGGGCTTGACCGGTTTGTTGAGCAGCGGCACGCCGAGGCCCTGCAGCTTGCGACGGCACTGGTCGCTGCGGTCGGCGGTGATGATCACTGCGGGCACTTCACTGGCGAATCGCTGGCGCAGGGCCAGGATCACGTCGCAACCGACCATCTCGTGATCCAGGTGGTAGTCCACCAGAATCAGGTCCGGCGCCCGCCCCTCCAGCACGTCCTGAGCAGTGGCCAGGTCAGGGGCAGTCAGCACTTCGCAACCCCACTGCCCAAGCAGCGCCGACATGCTTTCCAGGATGCCCGGCTCGTTGTCCACCACCAGCAGGCGCCGACCAGGCAACGGATCGCCAGTCAGCGGGCGCGGCTCCACATTCGCCCGCACCTGCGGTTGTTCCCGCACCAGGGGCACCTCGATGCTGAACACCGATCCCCGCCCTACCTGCGAACGCACCTCGACCCGGTACTCCAGCATGCTGGCGATGCGGTCGACGATGGCCAGGCCCAGGCCGACACCCTTGCGCTCGGCGGCGCGGCCCACGTCCAGCTGATTGAATTCGAGGAAGATCGCTTCCAGCTGATCCGCCGGAATGCCCCGCCCGCTGTCCCACACTTCCAGCCGCAGCCGATCGCCCCGACGCCTTGCCCCGAGCAGAACGCGGCCCTGCTCGGTATAGCGGCAGGCATTGCTGAGGAAGTTGCGCAGAATGCGCGTGAGCAGGCGGAAATCGGTGCTGATGCACAGGCGCGGAATGCGCACCCGCAACCCCAGGCCGGCAGCCTCGGCGACGCTCTGGAACTCCGAGGCCAATGGCCCGAGCACCTCGTCCAGGTGGTAGACATCCAGGTCCGGCTTGATCGCACTCTGGTCCAGCTTGGAGATATCCAAGAGGTCGGTGAGCAGGTCTTCGGCGCCTTCCAGCGCCTGGTGCGTGCGTTCCACCAGCTGCCGTTCGGAGGCCGGCAATGCGCGTTCACGCAGCGTGGAAACCAGCAGCCGCGCGGCATTCAGCGGTTGCAGCAGGTCGTGGCTGGCAGCGGCCAGGTACTTGTCCTTGCTGAGGTTGGCTGCCTCGGCCGCATCCCGCGCCTCGCGCAATTGTTCGTTCAGCGCCTGGAGTTCGCGGGTGCGGTCCAGCACGCGCTGCTCCAGTTCGTCATTGAGGGTCTGGTAGCGGTTGCGCTCGGCTTCCAGCTCCTCCAGGCGCGCCAGTAGTTCGGGGTAATGGCTCTTGCGCGCGGAGTGACTGCCCAGGCCAAGCAGCCCCGTCAGGGCGTCGCGCGGGTCGTCAGAGGGCCTCGGCATACACCACCTCGACATCCCGCTGGCTGGACTCGCGCGGGTTGGTGAGGATGCAGGGATCGTCCATGGCATGACGCGACAGGAACGGAATGTCCGAGGTGCCAACGCCGTGCAGGCGCAGGGTTTCGTGGAAGCCCACCGCGTGCTTCAGGGTCACCAGGTGCTCCACCAGGCGCTGGCGGACCTGGTTCTGCGTCAAGCCACGGCAGTCGATCCCCATGGTTTCGGCGATCACCTTGAAGCGCTCGGGCGCGGCGCTGTAGTTGAATGCCACCACATGCTCCACCAGCACCGCGTTGCACAGGCCGTGCGGCAGGTCGAGGAAGCCGCCCAGGCTGTGGGACATGGCATGCACCGCACCGAGGATGGCGTTGGAGAAGGCCAGGCCCGCCTGCATGCTGCCGAGCATGATCTTCTCGCGCAGGGCAATGTCCTGCGGGTTGGCGATCATGCCCACCAGGTTGCCGTTGATCAGGCGCATGGCCTCCAGCGCATGGGGATCGGTCAGCGGCCCGTGGCCGGTGGACACGAACGCCTCGATGGCGTGGACCAGTGCGTCGATGCCGGTACAGGCGGAGAGGAACGGGTCCATACTCAGGGTGGTTTCCGGGTCGATCAGCGACACATCCGGCACCACGGCCTTGCTGACGATGGAGAACTTCATCCGTTCCTGCTGGTTGGAGATGATCACGAACTGCGACACATCGGCCGACGTGCCGGCGGTGGTCGGGATCAGGATCAGCGGCGGGCTGGGCACCGTGAGGGTGTCCACGCCCTCGAACTCGAGAATGCTGCGGCCATGGGCAACCACGATGCCGATGCCCTTGGCGCAATCCATCGGACTGCCGCCCCCCACGGCGACAATCACGTTGCAGCCCATGCTGCGATAGAAGTCGGCCCCCTGCATCACCTCCTCCACACGAGGGTTGGGCGATACCTGGGTGTAGAGGCAGTAGTCGATGCCCTGGGCCTGCAGGCTGGCCTCGATGTCGGCCACCCAGCCGGCGGCCAGCACACCGGGGTCGGACACCACCAGGACCTTGCGCGCACCGAAGGTGCTGGCGTAATTGCCGACATTGTGCCGGCATCCGGCGCCGAAAATGATCTCGGGAGAAACGAACTTGCGAAGTGGGCTGATATCGTGACGCATCAAACAGCTCTTTCTTGTAGTTATGTGGTGAGTAGGACCCAGCCTACTGGATTCACGGGGCTTTTCAATCAGACCTTGGGAGCTTTCCTAAGCCCAGATTCCATCCTTCCTACCGGCTGTAGGGGTGATTTCAGTTGTAGGGGCGATTTCAATCGCCAAGCGGACCGCAGGTTCGCCCCTATGCCTTCCAGGGGGCAGCTGCGCTGCCCTTGGCGAATGAATTCGCCCCTACAGGAAAGCCAATTGCGAGCTCGGCGCCGCCTGACAAGCCGCTATTGGTGCGCACGGTGCACCCTACCCGAGCTTCGACGCTGACCGTAGGGTGCGCTGTGCGCACCGCGTTCGCCCCTACAGCAGCCCCCGATAGAACGCCAACTCCGCCTCTAATGCATGGGCCAGGTTGGTGGCCTGGCGGAAGCCGTGGCGCTCCTCCGGGTAGACATGGCATTCCACGTGCCTGCCCGCTTCCTTCAAGGCGGCAACCATGGAGGCGGTCTGTTCCGGTACCACCACCGCGTCCTGCCCACCCTGGAAGAAAATCACCGGTGCGCCGATCTCCCGCGCCCGCAATACCGGCGTACGCTGGCGGTAGCGCGCGATATCCCGCACCGGATCACCGATCAGCCAGTCCAGGTAGTCGGCCTCGAACTTGTGGGTCTTCTCCCGCAGCGCCAGAGGGGCGCTCACGCCGTAGTAGCTGGCGCCGCCGCGAAATGGCGTATCCCCGACCAACGCCAGGAGCGTGGTGAAACCACCGGCGCTGGAGCCACGAATGAAGGCGCGCTCAGGGTCCACCAGCCCCAGCCCGGCGAGGTGCATCAGCAGCGCTTTGGCGTCTTCCACGTCCAGTTCGCCCCAACCGCCAGCCAGTCGTTGTCGATAAGCGCGACCAAAACCGCTGCTGCCCCGGTAATTGAGATCGGCCACGGCGAACCCGCGCTGGGTCCAGAACTGGATGCGCGGATCGAACACGGGCTGGCAGGCGGAGGTTGGGCCGCCATGGCAGAACACCAGCAATGACGGGCGCTGGTCTTCCGGGCCGCGATGGGCCGTGTTGCAGGGCGGATAGAAGAAGCCGTGGGCGCACTCCCCGTCTCCTACGGCGAACTGCAACGGCCGGGGACGAGCGATTTCGTCAGGCGGCAGGTCGGTGCCGCCTCCTGCCAGCACCTGCACGCTGGCGTCCTTGCGGTCGATGGCCAGCACGGCGCTGGCATTTTCCGGCCCGGCGGCGATGCAGTAGTAATGCCCCTCGTCCGCAGCCAGTTGGCGGAAGCGGCTGTATCCGGTCGCCAGCAACTGGCAGTCGGCACCGACCAGATCGCTCTGGTCGTCAGCCAACCAACTCCGCAGCCCCGCCTCTGGCAGGTAGCTGCACAAACCCAGTTGCCAGGGGGCCGGGGCGTGATCGGCATGGGCGGCCGGCAAGGGGCGTAGTTGCTCGCCCTCCAGTGCCCAGGGTTGCCACCAGCCACCGCGATCGCTCAGGCAGTGCAGACGTCCATCGGCGTCGAAGCGCGGCTGCTGCAGGGATTCGCCGCCATTCGCTCCTGCCAGAATCTTGATTGGCCCCCAGGCTTCCCCCTCACGTCGACGCAGGCAAAGCCGGGTTTCCGTCCAAGGCTGCGCGGGACGGCTCCACTCGATCCAGGCAAGGGTCTGGCCATCCGCGCTGAGACGTGGCGCGGCATAGAAATCGGCGCCCTCGACCAGTACCTGACGTTCGCCATCGGCCAGGGCAATCGCCACCAGCCGGTGAGTGCCCTGCTCTTCCTCCACGGCCAGCACACGCTGCCCCGCGCTCCAGAGATCGCCGTAGCGAGCATCGGGATTCCGCGTCAGGACAGCCGGAACTCCGGAGAAAGGTTGAAGGTAGAGCTGCTGGTCGGCCTCATTGACGAACACCACCCCACCCGGCACCAGGCAGAAGGCACCGCCGCCATATTCATAGACCCGGCTGCGCAGTGAGTGGCCATCGGGCGTGATGCAGCTCGCCTCCCCTGCCTGCCAGCGCCAGAGGGTGGTGCGGCCATCGGCGGGGTCGAACAGCGTCCAGAACAGTCCCGCCGGGCCGCAGCGCAGCTCGGCGAAGTCGCGGCTGGCGGCGACGGCGTTTTCCGCGCTCCAGGGGCTGTCCCAGAAGCCGAAGGGACGGATTTCAGGCGCGACAAATGATTTTCGAGGTTCGCTCATTGCGGTAAGTCAGCTGCTCCAGGGTCCCCGCAGCATGGTCTGCTTCTTCCCGCGCCGCCAGTATCTGGCCGTGGTGGGCCGACTTGGCGCACACCGGGTCGGCGTTGCTGGCATCGCCGGTGAGCAGGAAGGCCTGGCAGCGGCAACCGCCGAAGTCCTTCTCCTTCTCGTCGCAGGAGCGGCAGGGCTCGGGCATCCAGTCGTAGCCGCGGAAGCGGTTGAAGCCGAACGACTCGTACCAGATGTGCTTGAGGTCATGCTCCTTGACGTTGGGGAAGCGTACCGGTAGCTGCCGCGCGCTGTGACAGGGCAAGGCGGTGCCGTCCGGGGTGATGTCGAGGAACAGGTTGCCCCAGCCGTTCATGCAGGCCTTGGGGCGTTCCTCGTAGTAGTCCGGGGTGACGAAGATCAGCTTGCAGGGGTGCTTTTCCGCCGCCAGCTTGGCCCGGTACTCATTCGTGATGCGTTCGGCGCGCTGCAATTGTTCGCGGGTCGGCAGCAGCCCGGCGCGGTTCAGCTCGGCCCAGCCGTAGAACTGGCAGGTGGCGAGTTCGACGAAGTCCGCCTCCAGTTCCAGGCACAGCTCGATGATCCGTTCGATCTGGTCGATGTTGTGCCGGTGGGTGACGAAGTTCAGCACCATCGGGTAGCCCGCCGCCTTCACCGCGCGGGCCATCGCCAGCTTCTGCGCGAAGGCCTTGCGCGAGCCGGCCAGCAGGTTGTTCACCGCCTCGTCGGCGGCCTGGAAACTGATCTGGATATGGTCCAGCCCGGCGTCCCTGAAGGCGTTGACGCGCGCCTCGGTGAGGCCGATGCCGGAGTTGATCAGGTTAGTGTAGTAACCCAGCTCGCGGGCGGCGCGGATCAGCTCCTCCAGGTCCTGGCGCACCAGCGGTTCGCCGCCGGAAAAGCCCAGCTGCGCGGCACCCAGCGCGCGGGCCTGGCGGAACACCTCGATCCACTGCGCGGT
>NZ_SSOH01000034.1:0-4055 GCF_029873155.1 Pseudomonas sp. BN515
CGAGCTGGTCGGCGAGTGGACCCACCGCTACAGCCGCGAACTCGCCGTGTACCCCAGCGCCAGTCTGGTGGACGGCAAGTACTGGCCGCCGGTGGGCCGCGTGGACAACGTCCATGGCGACCGCAACCTGATCTGCGCCTGCCCCTCCATCGAGGCCTATCAGGACGCCTGATCCAGCCTGCCCCCAGTGGGAATCATCACCTGTGGGAGCGAATTCATTCGCGAATGAATTCGCTCCCACAGTCAGCCCAAACAAGAAGGAAAACCACCATGTTCCACAAGAGCCTGACCCTCTCCGACTTCGACCCCGCCCTGTTCGACGCCATCCGCCGCGAGGCCCAGCGCCAGGAAGACCATATCGAGCTGATCGCCTCGGAGAACTACACCAGCCCGCAGGTCATGCAGGCCCAGGGCAGCGAGCTGACCAACAAGTACGCCGAAGGCTATCCGGGCAAGCGCTACTACGGTGGTTGCGAGTTCGTCGACAAGGTCGAGCAGCTGGCCATCGACCGCGCCAAGCAGCTGTTCGGCGCCGATTACGCCAACGTCCAGCCGCACTCCGGCTCGCAAGCCAACAGCGCCGTCTACCTGGCCCTGCTGAACGCCGGTGACACCATCCTCGGCATGAGCCTGGCCCACGGTGGCCACCTGACCCACGGCGCCAAGGTCTCCTCCTCCGGCAAGCTCTATAACGCCGTGCAGTACGGCATCGATGGCAATGGCCTGATCGACTACGACGAGGTCGAGCGCCTGGCTGTGGAACACAAGCCGAAGATGATCGTCGCCGGCTTCTCCGCCTACTCCAAGACCCTCGACTTCCCGCGCTTCCGCGCCATCGCCGACAAGGTCGGGGCGCTGCTGTTCGTCGACATGGCCCACGTCGCCGGCCTGGTTGCCGCTGGTCTGTATCCGAACCCGCTGCCCTACGCCGACGTGGTCACCACCACCACCCACAAGACCCTGCGCGGTCCCCGTGGCGGCCTGATCCTGGCTCGCAAGAATGACGAGATCGAGAAGAAGCTGAACTCCGCCGTGTTCCCGGGCGCCCAGGGTGGCCCGCTGATGCACGTGATCGCCGCCAAGGCGGTGTGCTTCAAGGAAGCACTGGAGCCGGACTTCAAGGAGTACCAGGCCCAGGTGATCAAGAATGCCAAGGCCATGGCCAAGGTGTTCGTCGAGCGTGGCTACGACGTGGTGTCCGGCGGTACCGACAACCACCTGTTCCTGGTCAGCCTGATCCGCCAGGGCATTACCGGCAAAGACGCCGACGCTGCCCTTGGCCGCGCCCACATCACCGTGAACAAGAACGCCGTGCCGAACGACCCGCAGTCGCCCTTCGTGACCTCGGGCCTGCGCATCGGCACCCCGGCGGTGACCACCCGTGGCTTCGAGGAGCCGGAGTGCCGCGCCCTCGCGAGCTGGATCTGCGACATCCTCGACCACCTCGGCGATGCCGATGTCGAGGCCCAGGTGGCCAAGCAGGTCGCGGCGCTCTGCACCCGCTTCCCGGTTTACCCGGCCTGATCCCTCTTCCGGGAGTCGAGATATGTCGCTCAGCGTTTTCGATCTGTTCAAGGTGGGCATCGGTCCCTCCAGCTCCCACACCGTGGGGCCGATGCGCGCCGCCGCGCGTTTCGCCGAGGGGCTGAAATGGGACCACTTGCTGGGTCAGGTGACCAGCGTCCGGGCGGAGCTGTATGGCTCCCTCGGCGCCACCGGCAAGGGCCACGGCAGCGACAAGGCCGTGCTGCTGGGCCTGGAAGGCGAACAGCCGCACCAGGTGGACACCAGCACGGTAGAACTGCGCCTGGCGACCATTCGGGAAATCGGGTCCATCAACCTGCTGGGGGAGCGACCGATCCCCTTCGCGGAAAAGGAGCACCTGGCGCTGATCAGGAAGCCGCTCCCCTATCACCCCAACGGCATGATCTTCCGCGCCTTCGACGCCGCCGGCATCCAGATCCGCGCCCGCGAGTATTACTCGGTGGGCGGCGGCTTCGTGGTGGACGAAGAAGCCGCCGGCCTCGACCGCATCGTCGAAGACCGCACGCCGTTGCCCTACCCGTTCAAGACTGGCAAGGAGATGCTTGCCCACTGCACCGCCAGCGGCTTGTCCATCAGCGGTCTGATGCGTGAGAACGAGAAGGCCTGGCGCACCCCCGAAGACACCAGCGCCGGACTGATGAAGATCTGGCAGGTGATGCAGGACTGCGTGAAGGCCGGTTGCCGCAAGGAAGGCATCATGCCCGGCGGACTCAAGGTCAAGCGCCGCGCCGCCGCACTGTACCGCCAGCTCAGCGAGCAGCCGGAAGCCAACCTGCGCGACAGCCTGTCGGTGCTCGACTGGGTCAACCTCTACGCCCTCGCGGTGAACGAGGAAAACGCCACCGGCGGCCGCGTGGTCACCGCGCCCACCAACGGCGCGGCGGGCATCGTCCCGGCAGTGCTGCACTACTACAGCCGCTTCGTGCCCGGCGCCAATAACGACGGCGTCGAGCGCTTCCTGCTCACCGCCGCCGCCATCGGCATCCTCTACAAGGAAAACGCCTCGATCTCCGGTGCCGAAGTCGGCTGCCAGGGCGAGGTCGGCGTGGCCTGTTCGATGGCCGCCGGCGCCCTCTGCGAAGTCCTCGGCGGCACCCCGCAGCAGGTCGAGAACGCCGCCGAGATCGGCATGGAACACAACCTCGGGCTGACCTGCGACCCGGTCGGCGGCCTGGTCCAGGTGCCCTGCATCGAGCGCAACGCGATGGGCTCGGTGAAGGCCATCAACGCCGCACGCATGGCCCTGCGCGGCGACGGCCAGCACTTCATCTCGCTCGACAAGGTGATCCGCACCATGCGCCAGACCGGCGCCGACATGAAGAGCAAATACAAGGAAACCGCCCGCGGCGGCCTCGCCGTGAACATCATCGAATGCTGAACCACCGTCCGTAGGGTGCGCCGTGCGCACCACAGACGTTCATCGGTGCGCATGGCGCACCCTACTGGAGATTCCGCGTGACTACCGAAACCCTCGCCAAAACCCCGCTGCACGCCCTGCACCTCGAACTCGGCGCCCGCATGGTGCCCTTCGCCGGCTACGACATGCCGGTGCAGTACCCGCTCGGCGTGCTCAAGGAGCACCTGCACACCCGCGAGCAGGCCGGCCTGTTCGACGTCTCGCACATGGGCCAGGTCCTCCTGCGGGGCGAGAACGCCGCCCGTGCCCTGGAAAGCCTGGTGCCGGTGGACATCCTCGACCTGCCGCTGGGCACCCAGCGCTATGCCATGTTCACCGACGAAAACGGCGGCATCCTCGACGACCTGATGGTCGCCCGCCTGGCGGACGACACCCTGTTCCTGGTGGTCAACGCCGCCTGCAAGGACCAGGACCTGGCGCACCTGCGCAAGCACCTCGGCGAGCAGTGCGAAATCGAGTCGCTGTTCGAGTCCCGTGCCCTGCTCGCGCTGCAAGGCCCGGCCGCCGCCGCAGTGCTCGGCCGCCTCGCCCCGGAAGTGCAGGCAATGACCTTCATGCAATTCGCCAGCGTGAACCTGCAAGGTGTGGCCTGCTATGTCAGCCGCTCCGGCTACACCGGCGAGGACGGCTACGAGATTTCCGTTCCGGTCGAGCATGCCGATGCGTTGGCTCGTGCCCTGCTGGAGCAGCCGGAAGTCCAGCCGATCGGTCTCGGCGCGCGCGACTCGCTGCGCCTGGAAGCCGGCCTGTGCCTCTATGGCCACGACATGAGCACCGCCACCACCCCGGTGGAGGCCAGCCTCGGCTGGGCCATCTCCAAGGCCCGCCGCGCCGATGGCCTGCGTGCCGGCAACTTCCCCGGCGCCGGCCAGGTCTTCGCCCAGCAGCGCGACGGCGTGCCGAGCAAGCGTGTCGGCCTGCTGCCGCTGGAGCGTGTGCCGGTCCGCGAAGGCGCCGAGATAGTCGATGCCGAGGGCACGGTGATTGGCCGCGTCTCCAGCGGCGGCTTCGGCCCCAGCCTGGGTGCGCCGGTGGCCATGGGTTACGTGAGCGCCAGCCACGCCGCCCTGGACAGCGAGGTCTGGGCCCTGGT
>NZ_SSOH01000035.1:0-30443 GCF_029873155.1 Pseudomonas sp. BN515
GCGCAGCTACCCTGAGCACTTGCCGGAGATCGAGTACGACCCGGGCGATCGGGTGCTCAAGGTCGGACGCATCGGGCAGGTCCGCTTCAATGGCCGGAGCCTGTTTGTCGGCGGCGGCCTGGCGGGAGAGCGGGTTGCCATCCGTCCGACCACGACCGACGGCGTCTTCGACGTGGTGTTCATCCGTAAGACCGTGCGCCAGATTGATCTCAGGCAACCCAAGCCATGACCATCAACCCGTTACCCATGTCTCCCGACAAGCGTTACCCATGTATACCGGCTGAACACATAGCGCACCCTACGATCAAGCACGAGTTCCGAACGGTGCGACGGTGCTATCGGTAGGGTGCGCCGTGCGCACCGGCTGTTCAGCAAAAGCGAGGAAACAGGTGCCGCCGTGAAGCAGCACCCTGGAACCTCAATCCGCAGCGGCACGCACCGGATTGCGGAGGGCCGCAAGCGAGTCGTGTGTTGCGTCCACTGGCTGGTCATCCAGCAGCGCTTTGCACAGCGATACGCACAGTCCCACCATCACCAGCAGGAACGGCGCGGCGAAGATGATGGCGGCGGTCTGCAGCGCATTCAGGCCACCCATCACCAGCAACACAGAGGCCGCCGCGCTGGTCAGCACGCCCCACAGTGCCACCAGCCAGCACGGCGGCTTCAGGTTGCCGCGGGCGCAAAGCATGCCCATGACGATGGAGCCTGCATCGGCCCCGGAGATGAAGAACACGCCGACCAGCAGAATGGCCGCGAATGAGGTCAGCGCCGCGGCGGGGTATTGGGCCAGCAGCATGAACAGCGCCACCGCAGGTCCCTGGTCCTTCACGGCGGCGGCGATGCCGCCTGCGCCGGCCAGTTCCGAGTACAGGGCCGAGCCGCCCATGATCGCGAACCACACCATGGTCACGCCGCTGGGAATGACGATCACGCCGATCACGAATTCGCGAATGGTGCGGCCGCGCGAGATGCGCGCGATGAAGGTGCCCACGAACGGCGCCCAGGAAATCCACCACGCCCAGTAGAAGATGGTCCAGCCCGCGAGCCACTTCCCATCACTGAACGCGGCGGTGCGGAATGACATCGGCACCAGTTCCTGGAGGTATTCGCCTATTGAAGCCACCAGTGTGTTGACGATGAACACGCTGGGGCCCACTGCCGCCAGGAAGAGCAGCAGTACCACCGCGACCCACATGTTCAGGTTGCTCAGGAACTGCACCCCCTTACCCACACCGGAGATGGCGGAAAGGATGAAGAACACCGTCATCACGACGATGATCGCCAACGCAATGTTGTTCGATTCGCCGGTGTTCCAGAGGTAGTTCAGGCCGCTGTTGATCTGCTGCGCGCCCAGGCCGAGCGAGGTGGCGGTGCCGAAGAGGGTGGCCAGGACCGCCAGAATGTCGATCGATTTTCCCAATGGCCCGCGCACGCCCTTCTCACCAATCAGCGGTGTAAAAGCGCTGGAAATCAGGTTGGGCAGTCCCTTGCGGAACGAGAAGTAGGCGATGACCAGGCCGACGATGGCGTAGATCGCCCAGGGGTGGAATGCCCAATGGAAGTAGGCGTAGCCCATTGCGATCTTGGCCGCTTCCCTGGAGTGCGGCGGCGCCAGTTCCGGCGGTATTGTCGAAAAGTGCGTGATCGGCTCGGCCACGCCCCAGAACATGAGCCCGATGCCCATGCCGACGCTGAACATCATCGCGATCCACGATGACGTGCTGAACTCGGGTTGTTCATCGTCCTTGCCCAGTTTGATCCGGCCGAAGCGGCTGAATGCCAGGAACAGGGCGAAACCCAGAAAGAATGCGGTGGAGAGGACGAAGCTCCAGCCGAACCAGTCGATGATCTTGTCCAGCACCGCCTGCGCCGCAGTCGACAGGGCCTTGGGCCAGAGTGCTCCTCCAGCGACCAGTGAGGCCGATATCACGACAGCCCCCCAGAAAACGACCTTGTCGACGGGTGAGTTGGGTGTCTTGTGCATAGGCCTCCTCAAGCATTGCGTGCTTTTTCTTGTAAGTGCGAAACCTGCCGGGCTGGCGACAGTCAGAGCCCCGCAATGGTCGCGTGGCCGATGAAGCGCTTCTTGTGCGTGGACGATGCCCGCCGATCCAATTGCGACAGACTTCGACCGGGCGGTCGCGTTGGCGTAGCAGCCAACGACAGACGGTCGGTCCAGGCCTCAAAAGCAAAAACGGGCCCCGAGGGCCCGTTTTCGTTTGGACAAGAATCGCTTCCTTCAGATCACTCACGCCGAGCGCAGAATTTCCGCACCCGTCTCGGTTCCCGTGTCCGAATCGATCTCCTTCATCCCCAGATGCGCCGTCTCCTTCAGCAGGAACGAGCACACCGCCACCAGCGCCAGTGCAGCCGCGCCATAGGCGGCCACGCCGAAGGGGCTGCCGGTGGCGATGAGAATCGCCGTCGCCAGGCTGGACGCTGTGCCGCCGCCAATGGCGGCGCCCATCTGGTAGGCAGCGGACATGCCGGAATAGCGCATGTGGCGCGGGAACTGTTCGGCGAGGAAGGCGGGAATCGGGCCCTGGGTCGCACCCATCAGGGCGCCGACCATGACGTACGCCATGCAGGCGATGGGCAGGCTGTGGCGGCCCACCAGGGCGAAGAAGACGAAGAAGCCGGCGGCCATCAGCAGGGCGCCGAGGATCATCACGGCGCGCCGGCCCAGGCGGTCGGAGAGGCTGGCGAACAGCGGGGCGCTGATGACGATGGCAACGGACAGGGACACGTCGAACAGCAACGCTTCAGTGCTGCCGTAGCCCAGTTGGGTGGCGTAGGCGAGGAAGAAGGTGCTGCCGATATAGGCGATGGTCACGTAGCCGAAGGCGATGCCGGTGCACAGCAGCATCTCGCGAGGGCGCGAGCGCAGTGCGGCGACCAGGGGCAGGCGGGTGTTCTCTCGCGGTTGCAGCGGCTTGCCGGCCGGATTCGACAGGCGCGCGTAGAGGCCGATCAGCACCAGGACGCCGCCGAGCCAGAAGGGGATACGCCAGGCGAAGTCGGCCAGGTTGTCATCGTAGGCGGCGCTGACGATGGCGAACACGGCGGAACCGAGAATGCCGCCGATGCCAATGCCCATGCTGGTGAAGCTGCCCCATAGCCCGCGTTTACCGGCCGGGGCCGATTCGATGCCGAAGAGGGCGGCGCCACCCCATTCGCCACCTGCGGCGAAGCCCTGCACCAGGCGCAGCAGTACCAGCAGGACAGGCGCTGCAGCGCCGATGCTCTCGTGGGAAGGCAGGCAGCCGATGGCCAGGGTGCTGAAACCCATCAGCAGCAGGGTGACGACCAGTGCTTTCTGACGGCCGGCCTTGTCGCCGAAGTGGCCGAACACCATGCCGCCCAGCGGACGGGCGAAGAAACCCACGCCGAACGCACCGAAGGCCACCAATGTGGCGGTGAGCGGGTCAAGGTCGGGGAAAAACACCTGGGGGAAGACCAGGGCGGCGGCGACGCCGTAGATGACGAAGTCGTAGAACTCCAGTGCGGTGCCCAGACCTGAGACGAAGAATGTCCGGAGCGCCGATTGCGATCCCGTTGCCGGGGAAGGTTGATTTGCCATTTGCCTTTGCTCGTCTTGTCGTTGTTGGAGGGAGCTGCTGGCGGCAGGTGGCTGCCTGCCGCCTTTACGGTCAGAAGCGCACGCTGCCCGAGCGGGCCAGCACCACCGGGTTGCCCTCGGCGTACTCCAGCTCGAACGCTTCGGTGTCGATGCCGATGGTGAGCAGGGTTTCCCAGCGCTCTTTCGGCGGCAGGCTCAGGTCCGGGTGGAAGCAGATGGGGGCCTGCTCGCCCGGCTCGCCGCACATGGCGCTGGCGCGCGAGGCCAGGGTCTTGCCGGTCATGGCGCCGAGATTGCCGTTCACATGGTCCAGGCGGGCGTAAGTGGTGGAGACATCCAGGGTGCGCTCGCCGGGCACCAGCTCAGGCGCGAGGAAGTGGTTGGTGTGGGTGATCCAGCCGTCTTCGCGCGGCAGCACCACGGCAGTCGCGTCGCGGGATAGCTCGATGCTCGCGGCGCGGGGCGATGCGTCGTGACGGGAGAACACGGTCAGTACGGTGGAGGCGCTGACCCGTGCAGAGCGGGCGAGGGCGATGGCTTCGTCCACGCTGCGGGCTTCTTCCAGCAGGCGGCGGGCGATGGCATGGACCGGCACGCCGGCGCTGTCGTTGTCGCTCGCGTGGTGGAGGATGTTGAAGTGCAAGCCCAGGCCAGCGCTGTTCACGCCGATCTTGCCGAGCATGCCGAACTCGGTGAACAGCTTGACGCCCAGGCCAGCGTTGCCGGTGAGCTGCAGCATCATCCCGTGGGGAACGAGGGCGTCGTGCCAGTCCCAGGTCTGGATGGTGCGCGGTGCGTTCGCGCCGCGCGGGGCGAACACGGCGGTGGAGCACTCGCCTTCGGGCGGCGTGGGCATCACCGCGAGGATTTCGGTACGGGCATTCAACGCTGCCAGTTGCCACAACGGCAGGCCTGCCGCTTCGGCGGTGGCGACTACCTCCTGGGCCAGGGACGGGCTCCAGGCTTCGAGGGCGGCGAGGCTGGCTTCGCCGATGCTGCGCACCGTGGCCGGATCGACATCCACCTGGGAGAAGAAATCGAGGTAGAGCGATACGGTCTGCCGGATCTGCTCCGACCACCGTTCACCGATCTGCCGGCCACGAATCTGCGGGTTCTGGGTGTCGGTGACGAAGGTATGGACTTTCACTGCGAATTACCTGTTCAGCATTGGATTGTTACGGGCGTGAAGCGGCCGCGGAACACCGAAGCGGTGCCCCATGGCCTGGAGAAATCAGTCAGCGGTTGCGGGTATAAACGTCGCGGCCAGCGAACCAGGTCTTCAATACCTGGGTGTCGCGCAGAGCCTCGGGCTCGACCTGGAACACATCGCGATCGAGCAGGATCAGATCAGCCTGCTTGCCGGGCTTGAGCGAACCAATGCGGTCGTCCAGGCGAATGGCGCGAGCGGCGTTCAGGGTGTAGGCCTGGAACATGGTCTCGCGGTCGATCTCCTCGTCCGCATTCAGCACGCCCTTCGGCCCTTTCCGGCTCACCGCTTGGTAGATCGCCTTCCAGGGTTCCGGGGTGGTGATGGGCCAGTCGCTGGCGCCCGCGATGGTGGCGCCGTTCTTCAACAGCGAGCGCGCCGGGTACTGGTACTGGAACGCCATGGCGCTGACATAGGGCTGCACCAGATCGACGCTGAGTTCGTCGGCGGTGGCCCAGTAGAGCTGCATGGAGGCGATCACATCCAGCGGCTTGAAGCGGGCGAACTCCTTCGGGTTGACCATCTGCAGATGGGTGATGGAGTGGGGGATGCCACTGTTGCGGGCTTTGCGCGCCTGCTCGATACCGTTGAGGGATTCGCGCACCGCGCGGTCGCCAATGGCATGCACATGCACCAGCCAGCCGCGGGCGTCCGCCGCGTTCACCAGTTCGCCGAACTGGGCCGGGTCGAACAGCAGCTCGCCGCGCTTGCTGGAGTTCTTGTAGGGCTCCAGCATCGCCGCGCTATGTGCCGGGTGCTCCGCCACGCCGTCGGCGAACACCTTGATGCCCGGCAGGGTGAGGTTGGGCACGCCCTGGAACTGCTGACGCACCTTGTCCAGCTCGTCCAGGTCCTTGGGCGTGGCCTTCGAGTCGGCCATCAGCAGGGCGGCGACATGGGCGCTGAGCTCGCCGGAGTCGGCCATCGCCTTGTAGGTGGGCAGCACGCCGACGGAGCTGTTGTCGATGGGGCCGCCGGGAATCTCGTTGGCCAGTGGGTCCATCCAGGCGGTGATCCCCAGGCTGTTGTAGTAGTGCAGGGCATCGCGGGCGCCGGTCAGCAGCTCCGCCTGGGAGGGCAGGGGAATCAGCTCCTGGGCAGCGTAGAGGCCAGCGTCCACCAGGAATCCGTTGGGCTGGCCGTTCTCATGGTGGCCGATGGTGGCCAGCTCTTCGCCCTTGAGCGACTTCACCTTGGCGGCGTCGATACCGGCGCGTTTCAGCATGGCGCGGTTGACCCAGCCGGTGTGGTAGTCCCAGCCGGCGAAGAGGATGGGCGTGTCGGCCCACTCGCCGGCATTGAAGCGCTGCTCGAAGGCGTCGAGCTGGTCCCAGTAGCTGGTGGGCACGCCGCCGACCACCAGGAAGTCGCCGCGTTTGGCCTTGCCGTCCTCACGCCATTGGCGCAGGCGCTTCTCCAGCTCGTCCAGCGGAAGCTCCTCACCATTGAGGTTGGCCTGGTGCATCTGCAGGCCGCCCTTGACCACGTGGGCGTGGGAGTCGATGAAGCCGGGCATCAGCACCTTGCCACCCAGGTCGAGCATCTGCGTATCCGCCTGCTTGAGTCGCAGCACCTCGGCATCGGAACCCACGGCGACGATCTTGCCGTTCTCGATGGCGACCGCCTGTTGCAGGGGCTGGCCGGGTTCGGCGGTGTAGACCTTGGCGTTGTGCAGGATGAGATCGGCGGCTGCCATAGTTTCCATGGAAGAAAAGGCGAGGGCGACGGAGAGCGTCAGGGAGGCAATCGGCTTCATGGGGTGTTGGCCTTGATTCTTGTTGGTCTGAGGCGAAGACTACCCAGTCGCCGTGCCGGGAATAACGCCGAGGCCGGCATAACTTCTTTTCTGAAGTGGAAATAAAAATGGACCGATTGACCGCGCTGGGCATGTTCGTCGCCGCTGCCGAACAAGGCAATTTCAGCCGTGCCGCCGAGCAACTCGGCACCACGCCGTCATCCCTGACCAAGGCCGTGGCGCAACTGGAAGAGGGGCTGGGCACCAAGCTGTTCGAGCGCACCACTCGTCGGATGTCCCTCACCGAAGCCGGGCACATCTACCTGGAGGGAGCCCGCCAGGCGCTGATGCAATTGCAACTGGCCGGCGAGGGCGTCGAGCAGTTGCAGCACGAGTTGCGCGGCAGCCTGCGCATCACCGCGCCGCCATCCTTCGGCCCGGCCTTCCTCAATGCCGTGTGTTGCCGCTTCCTGCGCGAGTACCCGCATGTGCACCTGGAGGTGGACCTCTCCGACACCTATGTGGACCTGGTGGACGGCGGCTACGACCTTGCCCTGCGTGACGGGCCCACCGACCTGCCCAGCGTGATCGCCCAACCCCTGGTGGAAAACCGCATCACCCTCTGCGCCAGCCCCCGCTATCTGGCGGAGCGAGGCGGGGACGTGACCCTGGAGAACTACCTGCAGCACGACTGGCTGATCTTCCGCCACCCGCTGCTCAACCGGCATTTCTGGTGGGTGACCAAGGGCGACCAGCGCATCCGTCTCAGCCAGCCGGTGCCGCGCCTGGCCAGTGACAACTACGACTTCCTCCTGGCCTGCCTGCTGGATGGCCTGGGCCTGCAGTTCATTCCGCAATGGAGCGCGGCCCCTTACCTGGCGAGCGGCGAACTGGTGGAAGTGATGCCCGAGTACTGGCGCGAGCCCAGTGGCTTCGGCCCGCAGGTCTACGTGCTCTACCTCACCCACCGGCGCAACACGCGCAAGGTGAAGGTGTTCATCGAGCACTTGAAGGCGTACTGGCGGGACAGTGGTATCGCTGGCTGATAGGCGGGGCAGGGCGTCGGGCTCGAATGGATGCCGCGTGTGGTGAGCGCGCCCTGCAATCCGCATAATCCGCGCATTGCCCGAGCTGGCTGCAGCATGCAGTCAGCACCTTCCCGAACGAGGTTCCCCATGAACGAACACATCGCGCCGGTGGCGCTGGACCGTGCCTATCGCGTGCTGAATCACGGCCCCACCGTGCTGGTCTCCGCCAGCCACGACGGCGTCGATAACGTCATGGCCGCCGCTTGGTCCTGCGCCCTGGACTTCTCGCCACCGAAGGTGACCGTGGTGCTGGACAAGGCCACCCGCACCCGCGCGCTGGTGGAAAAGAGCGGCTACTTCGCCTTGCAGGTGCCCAACCTTGGCCAGCTGGAACTCACCTACAAGGTCGGCACCCGCAGCCTGGACGAGGCGCCGGACAAGCTGGCGCAGAGTGGCGTCGAGTTGTTCCGTATGGATGGTTTTGACGTACCCCTCGTGGCCGGCAGCTCTGCCTGGCTGATCTGCAAACTGATCCCCGAACCGCACAACCAGCAGACCTACGACCTGTTCATCGGTGAAGTGGTCGGCGCCTGGGCCGATACCCGCGTGTTCAAGGACGGCCACTGGCACTTCGAGCAGGCCGACGCGCGCTGGCGCAGCCTGCACTACATCGCCGGCGGCCATTTCTATGCCATCGGCGATGCGGCGGTCGTGCGGGAGGAGTGAGCGACTGGCAACTGGGTGGAGTCCCTGTAGGGTGCGCCGTGCGCGCCGACGGCGGGATCAATCCGACCTCCTGACTCGCCCTATCTCCATTTCGTCTGCGAAAGCTCCACCTCAGTGGGCGGCATCGCGTATAAATGCTTCGCAATTAGCACACGATTCCAATTACCCAGCCCCATTGCCGAAGGTCAGTCGTTCATGGATGTTCTCTCGCTTGCCTATGAGCGCCTGACCGAGCTGGTCATCGAGCCGGTCGCCAAGCAGTTTCTCGGGATCTTCGACCTGAACGGCCGTCTCGGCGTTCTGTTTCTTTTCCTGTCCTACAGCATCGCCTACGGCCTGTACCGCTACCGGAAACATCGAGGACTGACAGACGCGCGTTCGTTCTGGCAGTTCATCGGCGGGAGCCGGGTGTATTTCCACCGCTCGGCCTGGCTGGATTACCGCTACTACTTCGTGCGCGCCATCCTGAAGGTCGCGCTGGTCCTGCCCATCGTCGGCCTGGTGGACCCCTACATCCTGAAGTCCGGGGATTACATCGCCTTCTTCACCAAGCTGTGGGGCGCGCGCCCGCAGCTCGGCGAGAACCTTTCGCTTTCCCTGCTCTACGGGCTGGGGGTGTTCCTGCTGAAGGACTTCACGCATTACTGGGCGCACCGGGCCTTCCACTCCCGCTGGCTCTGGGCGTTTCACAAGGTCCACCATTCGGCGCCCGTGCTGGTGCCGGCCACCGCAAGCCGCGTGCACTTCCTGGAGAAAGTCGTCGAGAAGCTTTCCGTTGGCGTTCTTCTCGGCCTCTACGCCGGGGGCTTCTGGTACGCCTGCGGCGGGGAAGTCAGCCGCTACACCCTGTTCGGCGTGACCTATCTGGTCTTCATCTTCAATGGCCTGGCGGCGAACCTGCGGCACAGCCATGTCTGGCTGTCGTTCGGGCCGGTGGTCGAGCATGTGCTGAACAGCCCGGCCCAGCATCAGATTCACCACAGCGACGCGCCCCGGCACTTCAACAAGAACTTCGGCACCAACCTGTCGCTCTGGGACTGGATGTTCGGCACCCTCTACGTCACCACCCCGGAGCCCGAGGCGATCCGCTTCGGCACTGGCGAAAAGGACCTCGAGCGCTACCTGACGATCTACGGCCTGATCGTCACGCCCTTCGTGGACACCGCCCGCAAGCTCGCCCGGCAAAGGCGCCCACAGCGGATTCCGCTGCGCAATGGCTGAGCCTGTGCGTTTCTCGTGGGGCTATGTCGGTATCAGCTGCTGCTGAGAGGAATGGAGCTCGCTGGCAGCAGGCCTCCTGGAATTCTGTGCCTGCCGTCCCCCCTCACCCCCGGCCCCTCTCCCTGAAGAGGAGAGGGGTGACTCGCGCCTGCGAGGGACAATTCTTCCTGAAGCCAGCAGCGGCCTAAAACTGAACGCCTGCGGTGGGGCAGCTCGTAGGATGGGTGGAGCTTGCGATACCCATCGATCAAGGCTGACCGGGATCACATTGCTCAGACCAACCTACGGGGTGTCGTGCGTCTTCTGGGCCAGGCGTTCGCGGCAGAAATCCACGAACAACTGCGCGGGCTTGGTGAGCTGGCCACGCTTGAGGCGGGCGGCTACCAGGCCGGAGGTGGCGACGGGTTCGGCGATATCGACGGTGACCACTTTCTTGCCGTCGTAGGTGCACTCCGAATGGGGGCGGGTGACCAGCAGGGAGAAGCCGAAGCCCTGGCCGACCATGCCGCGCACCATCTCGATCGACGGCGAGCTGAACACGATGTTGGGCGTCAGGCCCAGTTCGTGGAACAGGCTGACGAAGTAGGTCCGGCTTGGCTGCACGTCCAGCAGGATCATCGGTTCCAGGCAGAGGTCGCGCAGGGACACCTGGGCCTGGCTGGCGAAGCGGTGGTTCTCCGGCAGCAGGGCGTAGGGCCGCTGCGGCGGCATCAGCGGTTCGGTGGCGATGGTGCTGTCCAGGTCGTGTTCGTAGAGGAAGGCCAGGTCGAAGGTGCCGGCAGTCAGGCCCTGGACCAGCTCCTGCTGCTCGCCATCGCGGATGCGGATGTCCACGCCGGGGTACTGCTCGCGGAAGCCGGCGATGAGCTGGGGCAGGTAGAGCGGGGCGACGGTCTCGAAGCAACCGATGTCGATCTGCCCGGCGACGATGTCGTTGTCCGCGAGCGCGTTCTGTTCGAACTCGCGGGCTACCCGCAGCAGCTCCTGGGCCTTCTCGTAGAAGCGTGTGCCGCTGGGCGTCAGCGACACGCCCTGGGCGTGGTGGCGGATGAACAGCTGCACGCCGAAGCTCTCTTCCAGGCCCTTGATGGCGGTGGAGATGGACGGCTGGGCGATGTACAGCTTGCGCGAGGCCTCGGCCACGCTGCCGGCCTCCACGGTCGTCACGAAATACTTGAGTTGTCGCAAGGTATAGGTAGCCACGGGCACCTCTGTTGTTGGCCGCCTGCGCACGCGCGAGGCGGCTCTCTGTGCTTGTCGTTATGGGGTGAACCTTACCCCAGGCGGCACCTGCGAGGCCGCATGAGCTGCCGAGTTTTTTCATATGACTCGAGCATATTTTTAATAATTTTCCTCTGCCGGAAGCTGGCGCACCATCTGCCTCAACCCGAATAACAACGTGACCGCACAGACGGTCGATCTGGGAGTGCAGCGTGTTCGATCTCGGCTATTGGCAGCAGCGAGCTGCCCGGCAAGCATTCACTGACAAGGCGCTGATCGGCGGTCGCCAGGTGTCCGCCGCCACTGGCGCAACCTTCGACTCGATCAATCCGGCCACCAACCAGTTGCTGGCCCGCGTCGCCGCCTGCGGCGAGGCGGAAGTTGACCTGGCCGTGCGCACGGCGCGCCGTGCCTTCAACGAAGGCCCCTGGGCACGCATGGCGCCGGTGGAGCGCAAGAAGGTGCTGCTGCGCCTCGCCGAACTGATGATGGCCCACCGTGAAGAACTGGCCCTGCTGGATTCCCTGAACATGGGCAAGCCGGTGATGGACGCCTACAACATTGACGTACCGGGCGCGGCTCATGTGTTCGCCTGGTACGGCGAGGCCCTGGACAAGCTCTACGACCAGGTGGCGCCCACCGCGCCAAACGCCCTGGCCACCATCACCCGCGAAGCGCTGGGCGTGGTCGCCGCCGTGGTGCCCTGGAACTTCCCCCTCGACATGGCCGCCTGGAAGCTGGCGCCGGCCCTGGCCGCCGGCAACAGCGTGGTGCTGAAACCCGCCGAGCAGTCGCCGTTCTCCGCTCTGCGCCTGGCCGAGCTGGCCATGGAAGCCGGGCTGCCGGAAGGCGTGCTCAACGTGGTACCGGGCCTGGGCGAAAGCGCCGGCAAGGCCCTCGGCCTGCACCCGGATGTAGATTGCCTGGTGTTCACCGGTTCCACCCAGGTGGGCAAATACTTCATGCAGTACTCGGCGCAGTCGAACCTCAAGCAGGTCTGGCTGGAATGCGGCGGCAAGAGCCCGAACCTGATCTTCGAGGATTGCCGCGACCTGGATCTGGCCGCCGAGAAGGCCGCCTTCGGCATCTTCTTCAACCAGGGAGAAGTCTGCTCGGCCAACTCGCGCTTGTATGTGCAGCGCTCCATCCAGGACGAATTCATCGAACGCCTGCTGGCCAAGGCCCGCAACTGGATGCCCGGCGATCCGCTGGACCCGGCCAGCCGCGCTGGCGCCATCGTCGACGCCGGGCAGACCGCCCGCGTCATGTCCTTCATCGAGGGCGCGCAAGGGGAGGGCGCACGGCTGCTCGCCGGCGGTCGCCGCCTGACCTTCAACGGCTCCAGCAATTTCGTCGAACCCACCGTCTTCGCCGATGTGAACAGCGACATGCAGCTGGCGCGGGAAGAGGTGTTCGGCCCGGTGCTGGCCATCAGCGCCTTCGATACCGAAGAAGAGGCATTGCGCCTGGCCAACGACAGCATCTACGGCCTGGCCGCTTCGGTGTGGAGCGATGACCTGCATCGCGCCCACAGGGTCGCCCGCGCGCTCAAGGCGGGAACAGTGTCGGTGAACACGGTGGACGCTCTGGACGTCACCGTGCCCTTCGGCGGCGGCAAGCAATCCGGCTTCGGTCGCGACCTCTCGCTGCATTCCTTCGACAAGTACAGCCAGCTGAAAACCACCTGGTTCCAGCTTCGCTGAGGTCGCTCTGACGACCCGGCCGCGTGCTCCTACGGTGCGCGGCCGTCCACAACAAGAAATCCAATCCCGTGCGTGGTGCACGCATGGGCTCTGGCCTCCTGGCCACGACTGCCTCAGCAACTGATCACAACTTACAAGTAGTGAGGGAGTTTCCATGCTCAAGTCCTTCCCGTGCATCCGTGCCACCCTCGGTATCGCCCTGCTGGCCGCCGCCAGCGTGCCGGCCCTGGCCGAGTCCTCCAACCTCACCGTGATCTCCTTCGGCGGTGCCACCAAGGCCGCGCAGGAAGCGGCCTATTTCAAACCCTTCGAACAGAGCGGCGCCGGCAAGGTGGTGGCCGGCGAGTACAACGGCGAGTTGTCCAAGGTGAAAGCCATGGTCGACATCGGCCAGGTCACCTGGGACGTGGTGGAAGTGGAGAGCCCCGAACTGCTGCGCGGTTGCGAGGAAGGGTTGTTCGAGCGCATGGACCCGGCCGTGCTCGGCCAGTCCGCCAGCTACATGCCCGGCACCGTCAGCGAGTGCGGCGTGGCCAGCTACGTCTGGTCCATGGTGCTGGCCTACAACGCCGACAAACTGGCCAGTGCGCCCAGCTCCTGGGCAGACTTCTGGGACACCCAGCGCTTCCCCGGCAAGCGCGGCCTGCGCAAGGGCGCCAAGTACACCCTGGAAGCGGCACTGCTGGCCGACGGGGTGAAACGCGAAGACCTCTACAAGGTGCTGGAAACCCCGGAAGGCGTATCCCGTGCCTTCCGCAAGCTGGATGAGATCAAGCCGCACATCCAGTGGTGGGAAGCCGGCGCCCAACCGCCGCAATGGCTGGTGGCCGGCGACGTGGTGATGTCCGCTGCCTACAACGGCCGTATCGCCGCCGCGCAGAAGGAAGGTTCGAAGCTCGCCATCGTCTGGAACGGCAACCTCTACGACCCGGATCACTGGGCCATCGTCCGCGGCAGCCCGAACAAGGCATTGGCCGAGCGCTTCATCGCCTTCGCCAGCCAGGCGGAAACCCAGAAGACCTTCTCCAGCCAGATCCCCTACGGCCCGGTCCACAAGGACGCCCTGGCCGCCTTGCCCGCCGCAACCCAGGCACAACTGCCCACCGCACCGGCCAACCTGGCCGAGGCGCAGCTGGTCAGCGCCGAGTTCTGGGTCAACCACGGCGAGGAGCTGGAAGAGCGCTTCAACGCCTGGGCGGCACGCTGAAATTCTCGCCCCTTGGCCGCCAAGTACGGTGGCCGAGAGCGGCGTGACTGACGGGGACGGCCAGCCGTATCCCGGACTACCAAGCCCGCCGGCATCTACGGCCAGGCGGGCGGATAACAAATACAAGATTGGAGAGTGTCATGAGTGCAAGTGTGTCCGTTCCTGCCCATGGGCAGGCGGAAGCGGGCGGTTTCCGCCGGGTGCTGGGTCTGGGGGCGCTGCTGTCCGTCGCCATCGGCCTGGTGGTGTCCCAGGGGGTGATGGTGCTGATGCTGCAAGGTGCCGGATTCTCCGGCCTGGGCTTCATCGTGCCGCTGGGGCTGGCCTACCTGCTGGCCCTGAGTTATGCGTTTTCCTTCTCCGAACTGTCGCTGATGATTCCCCGCGCTGGCGGCCTTTCCAGCTACACCGAAGTGGCACTGGGGCATTTCCCGGCCATCCTCTCCACCTTCTCCGGCTACGTGGTCGTGGCCATGTTCGCGCTGTCGGCCGAGCTGCTGCTGCTCGACCTGATCGTCGGCAAGATCTACCCGGGCGTGTTCCCGCCGTTCACCATCGCCTTCGGCGTGCTGGGCCTGTTCACCGTCCTCAACCTGATGGGCATCGACATCTTCGCCAAGCTGCAGACCGCGCTGGCGGTGGTGATGGTGTTCGTGCTGCTGTTGCTGGGCATTGCCGCCATCGTCGAAGGCGCGCCGAGTGAAACCGCCAGCACCGTGATCCAGGGTGACTGGAACCCCATGGGCGCCGGTGTGCTGACCCTCACCGCGCTGGCCGTGTGGGGCTTCGTCGGCGCCGAGTTCGTCTGTCCGCTGGTGGAGGAAACCAAGCGGCCGGAACGCAACATCCCGCGCTCGATGATCATCGGCCTCACGGTGATCTTCCTCACCATCGGCCTCTACTGCCTGGGGGCGCTGTTCATGGTGCCGCAGGAAGCGCTGACCACCGACGCGCTACCGCACTACCTGTTCGCCACCAAGGTATTCGGCAAGGCCGGTGAGCTGTTCCTGGTGATCGCCTCGGTGACCGCCACCTTCAGCACCCTGAACTCCTCGCTCGCGTCCATTCCGCGCATGCTCTACGGCATGGCGCAGAACGGCCAGGCCTTCCCGATCTTCAAGCGCCTCAGCCCACGTGCCCGTACCCCCTGGGTGTCGGTGCTGTTCGTGTCGGCCATCACCGGCCTGCCGATCCTGGTACTGGGCCAGGACGCCGCCTCGGTCAACCTGCTGCTGTTGGCCGCCGCGCTGGCCTGGCTGCTGGCCTACATCATCGTCCACCTGGATGTGATCGCCCTGCGCCGCCGCTACCCGGCCATCGCCCGTCCGTTCAAGACGCCGTTCTATCCGCTGCCGCAGCTCTTCGGCATCGCCGGGATGCTCTACGCCATCTGGTACGCATCGCCGAGCCCGGACATGACCGGGAAGATCTTCGGCATTGCCGGCGTGGTGCTGGGGCTGGTGTCGGTGATCGCGGTGGTGTGGATCAAGGTCGTGATGCGCAAGGACCTGTTCCGCCCCGAAGCCCTGGAGGGCACCCACTGACCCAGTGACCGATTCACCCCGGGGCCGGTCCGGTCCCGACCCCGCCCGGCAGCATGCCGGGCCCCTGCCTGCCGCCGGCCCACCAGAGGCCGGCGCAGTGGAACGACCTTGGCCATCTGGCCAGCAACTGCCCTGCAATCCAACAACAAGCAAAGCCATCAGGCTGCGGGAGACTGTTCCATGTTCAAACCCTTGCTGCGTCGCATCACCAAACCCCTTTGCTACACCGCCCTGGCCGCAGGCGTCGCCACTGGCGCGCAGGCTGGCACCCTGTCCATCGGCCATACCACCTGGGTCGGCTACGGCACCCTGTACCTGGCCCGTGACCTCGGCTTCTTCAAGGAGCAGGGCCTGGATGTCGAGCTGACCACCATGGAGGAGGCCTCGATGTACATGGCCGCCCAGGCGTCCGGCCAGCTCTCCGGCTCGGCCTCGACCATCGACGAAGTGCTTAAGTACCGCTCCGGCGAATTCTGCTTCAAGGCTGTGGCCGCACTCGACGACAGCTACGGCGGCGACGGCGTGCTGGTGGGCGACAAGGTCACCAGCCTGAAGGAATTGAAGGGCCAGTCGGTGGCGGTCAACGAAGGCTCCGTCTCGCAGTTCTGGCTGTCCTACCTGCTCAAGCACAACGGCATGAGCATGGCCGACCTGGACGTGCAGAACATGACCGCCGACGACGCCGCCACCGCCTTTATCGCCGGCCGCGTGCCCGCCGCCGTGACCTGGGAGCCGCACTTGTCGATGGTGCGCCAGAAAGGGCAGGGCAAGGTGCTGATCGACAGCACCGAAACACCCGGCGTGATCGTCGACGTAGTGGCGCTGTCCTGCGATGTGATCGAGAAGCAGCCGGAAGATGTGAAGGCGCTGGTCAAGGGCTTGTACAAGGCCGTGCAGTTCACCCGTGACAACCCCGAGAAGGCCCACGAGATCATGGCCAAGGGCGTCGGCGGCTATCTCTCCGACCCGGCCGAACTGGCCAACGCCGCCAAGGGCGTGCGCTTCTACGACCAGGCCATGAGCGAGACGCTGCTGGGCACGCCCGGCAAGCCAGGGCAGATCCAGGAGGTGATCCGCCTGGCCAACGAAACCTGGAGCAGCCTGCAAGGCAAGCCTTTTGCCGTCAGCTACGACGACCTGGTCGATACCCGGTTCGTCACCCCCTAAGCGGAGACCGATATGACTTCCAAGCAGAATTGGCTCAGCCGCTGCCTGACCCCGAAAGTCGACCTGCCAGCGCGGCTGATCCTCAGTGCCAGCACCCTCGGCTGGCTGCTGGTACTTGGCCTCTGGGCCGGGCTGTCCTACGGCGGGCTGGTGCCGTCGATGTTCCTGCCCACACCAGGCGCGGTGCTGGAGGCGGCCGGGCGACTGGCCGCCGACGGCACCCTCGGCAAGCACGTGCTGGCCAGCGTCGAAGTGGTGCTGATCGGCTTCATCCTGTCGTCCCTGGTGGCGGTGCCGCTGGGGCTCTTGATGGGCAGCTTCCGCATCGTCCAGGCCTTCCTCGAACCCCTGGTCAACTTCATCCGCTACCTGCCGGTGACCTCCTTCGTGCCGCTGTTCATCCTGTGGATCGGCATCGGCCTGGAGCAGCGGGTGACGGTGATCATCTTCGGCGTGTTCTTCCAGCAGCTGGTGATGATCGCGGACGTCTCCAAGGGCGTGTCGAAGGACCTGATCAATGCCTCCTATACCCTCGGCTCGAACCGCCGCGACGTGATCTTCCACGTGCTCGGCCCGGCGTCCCTGCCCGGCGTGCTGGATACCCTGCGGGTGACCATGGGCTGGGCCTGGACCTACCTGGTGGTGGCCGAACTGGTCGCCGCCAGCAGCGGCCTGGGTTACATCAGCCTGAAGGCCATGCGCGGCTTCCAGGTGGACGTGATCTTCCTCGCCATCGCCATCATCGGCCTGCTCGGGCTGGTGACCGACCAACTGTTCCGTCTGCTCCGACTGAAGGTGGCCTCATGGGCTCAGTAACCGCAATGCACAGAGACGCGGCCGTCAATCAGGCGGCAACCGGCAACCAGCAGGACCGGCTGCGGGTGGAACAGGTCTGCCTGCGCTACAACACCCCGGATGGCCAGACCTTCACCGCCCTGGAGAACGTTTCGCTCAGCGTGCCGGACCAGCAGTTCGCCGTGCTGGTGGGGCCTTCCGGCTGCGGCAAGTCGAGCCTGCTCTACCTCACCGCCGGCCTGGCTGAACCTACGTCGGGAAGTATCTTCGTCGGCGGCAAACGGGTGGAAGGGCCGGGGCCGGACCGCGGCATGGTGTTCCAGAGCTACACCCTGTTCCCGTGGCTCAGCGTGCGGCAGAACATCGAGTTCGGCTTGAAGCGCAAAGGCATGGTCAGTGCCGAACGCGAGGAGATCGTCGACTTCTATCTCAACGAGGTGGGGTTGACGCAGTTCGCCGACCGTTATCCCAAGCAGCTCTCCGGCGGCATGATGCAGCGCGTGGCCATCGCCCGCGCCCTGGCCAACGACCCGCAGATCCTGCTGATGGACGAGCCTTTCGGCGCGCTCGACAGCCAGACCCGCATGCAGATGCAGCAGTTGCTGCTGCGGGTGTGGGAGCACAGCAAGAAGACCGTGGTGTTCGTCACCCATGACATCGACGAAGCCATCCTCCTGGGCGACCGCGTCTACGTGATGGGTGCGCGACCGGGGCGGATCAAGTGCGAGATGGATGTGCCCATGCCGCGACCGCGGGACATGGACATGGTGATGGAGCGCCAGTTCATCGAGATGAAGCGGGAGATCCTTGGGCTGCTGCACAACGAACTGGAAGAGCCTCACTGAGGCCCCTGGCCGGGCGACGTGCAGTTCGTCGCCCGTGCCTCTGCCCGCCTGCCTTGCACCCCGCCAGGTGCCGGGCGCCAGGGCGTCTGGCGGGCAGGGCAGCTTTTTCGTATAGCCCGAAGACAAATTTAGTAATTTCGCTGCCCGGCAGCTTCAGCCAGCATCGGTACCACTGAATACCGGGACGAGGAGACCCCTAACAATGAACGCTCAATTCCAAGCCCAACGCGAAACCCGTGACTACCAGGCATCCGATGCGGCCCACCACATCCATGCCTTCCTCGACCAGAAGGCGCTGAACGCCGAAGGGCCGCGGGTGATCGTTGGCGGCGAGCGCCTCCATCTCTGGGACAACGACGGCAAGCGCTACCTCGATGGCATGTCCGGCCTGTGGTGCACCAACCTCGGCTACGGCCGCAAGGACCTCACCGCCGCCGCGACTCGCCAGTTGGAGCAGCTGCCGTACTACAACATGTTCTTCCACACCACCCACCCGGCCGTGGTTGAACTGTCGGAACTGCTGTTCAGCCTGCTGCCGGGCCACTACAGCCACGCCATCTACACCAACTCCGGCTCCGAGGCGAACGAGGTGCTGATCCGCACCGTACGCCGCTACTGGCAGATCCTCGGCAAGCCCGAGAAGAAGATCATGATCGGCCGCTGGAACGGTTACCACGGCTCCACCCTGGGCGCCACGGCGCTTGGCGGGATGAAGTTCATGCACGAAATGGGCGGCATGCTGCCGGACATCGCGCACATCGACGAGCCGTACTACTTCGCCAACGGCGGCGACCTGACTCCGCAGGAGTTCGGCCTGCGCGCCGCGCGCCAACTGGAAGAGAAGATCCTCGAACTGGGCGCCGACAAGGTGGCCGCCTTCGTCGCCGAACCCTTCCAGGGCGCCGGCGGCATGATCTTCCCGCCGGAAACCTACTGGCCGGAAATCCAGCGCATCTGCCGCAAGTACGACGTGCTGCTGTGCGCTGACGAAGTGATCGGCGGCTTCGGTCGCACCGGCGAATGGTTCGCCCACCAGCACTTCGGCTTCGAGCCGGACACCCTGTCCATCGCCAAGGGCCTGACCTCCGGCTACATCCCCATGGGTGGCCTGATCCTCAGCAAGCGCATGGCCGAAGCCCTGGTGGAGCAGGGCGGTGTGTTCGCCCACGGCCTGACTTACTCCGGGCACCCGGTGGCGGCAGCCGTGGCCATCGCCAACCTCAAGGCGCTGCGCGATGAGGGCGTGGTCACCCAGGTGAAGACCGATACCGGCCCGTACCTGCAACAGTGCCTGCGCGAAGTCTTCGGCAATCACCCGCTGGTGGGTGATATCCAGGGCGCCGGCCTCGTCGCCGCCCTGCAGTTCGCCGAAGACAAGGCCACCCGCAAGCGCTTCGAGAACGAGAACGACATCGCCTGGCGTTGCCGCACCATCGGCTTCGAGGAAGGCCTGATCATCCGCTCCACCCTCGGCCGCATGATCATGGCGCCGGCGCTGGTAGCCACTCGCGGCGAGATCGACGAGCTGGTGAGCAAGACGAAAATCGCGGTGGATCGCACCGCGCAGGAACTGGGACGCCTCTAAGTCCCTGTCGACTGCCCCGGTCCGGATCTGGACCGGGGCAGCCATTCCCGGATCTGCGCTGACGACGGCGGTGCTTCGGTTTGCTCCGGACTGCCGGGGCGGCGCTCATCCCCAATAAACGAGTGCGAGACCTGGCATGCACAACAATGACAATCCGCAGGCTCCGGCGCTGGAACTGAGTACGATCCAGCCGATCTCCGCCGAGGAGCGCCATGGGCGCCCACGGGACCTGTTCACCATCTGGTTCGGCTGCAACCTGATCCTGTTGACCGTAATTACCGGCGCCCTCGCGGTGACCGTGTTCAAACTGCCCTTCTTTTCCGCACTGGCAGCGCTGGTACTGGGCAACCTGGTGGGGGGCGTGTTCATGGCCCTGCACTCGGCCCAGGGGCCACAACTCGGCGTGCCCCAGATGGTGCAGACCCGCGGCCAGTTTGGCTCCTTCGGCTCCCTGCTGGTGGTGGCCCTCGTCGTCGTGATGTACCTCGGCTTTTTCGCCTCGAACCTGGTGCTGGGTGGCCAGTCGCTGCACGGTCGTTTCCCGGCCGTCGACACCAACGTCGGCATCCTCCTGGTGGGCTTCATCAGCCTGGTGGCGGCGTCGGTGGGCTATCGCCTGATCCACGCCTACACCCGCGTCATGACCTATCTTTCCGGCGCGGTATTGTTGCTTGCCTTCGTCTGGCTGGTGTTCGTCCACGGTCTGCCAGCGGACTTCCTCGAACGCAACGAAACCTCCCTGGCCGGATTCCTCGGCACCCTGTCGGTGGCTGCGCTCTGGCAACTGGCCTATGCGCCCTACGTGTCCGACTACTCCCGTTACCTGCCGGAAGCCACGGGTTCGCGCAGCGCCTTCTGGTCCAGTTATTGGGGCTGCTGCCTGGGCTCCCTTCTGCCCATGCTGCTGGGGGTGATGGTGGCCCTGAGTATCGACGGCGATGACGTGGTGGGTGGCCTGATCGAGGCCACCGGCGGCCTCAGCGCCTTGCTGGTGGCAGTGCTCTCCATCGGCATCGCTGCGACCAACGCCATGAACCTGTACTGCGGTGCCCTGTCCACCATCACCGTGGGGCAGACCCTCGTGCCGTCCTGGTCGGCCGGGGCCGGTGCACGCATCCTCATCTCGCTGATCCTGTTCTCGGGCTCCCTGGCGTTGGCGCTGCTGGGGCAGGACGACTTCATGGTCAACTACACCAACTTCATTCTCCTGCTGCTGTACGTGCTGGTGCCCTGGAGCGCCATCAACCTGGTGGACTACTACCTGGTGGCCCACGGTCGCTACGACCTGCCGTCGTTCTTCCGTCGTGATGGTGGCCTTTACGGTCGCTGCAACTGGACGGCGGTCAACTGCTACGTGCTCGGCATCATCGTGCAGATCCCCTTCATGTCCACCGCCCTCTATACCGGCCCGGTGGCACGCGCCATGGACGGTGCTGATATCTCCTGGATCGTTGGCCTGGGTGTGATCTCGCCGGTTTACTACCTGGCCTGCCGCCTCGGCGGTCGGACCCGTGCCCTGGCCCAGACCGCTCAAGGAGGTGCCTGATGACCCGTCGTAGCGGATTCTTCTTCGACGAGCGCTGTTTCTGGCACGCCGCCGGGCTGCATAGCCTGGTGCTGCCGGTGGGGGGTTGGCTGCAGCCGCCAAGCGGTTCCGGTCATGCCGAATCGCCGGAAACCAAGCGCCGCCTGAAGAGCCTGATGGACGTGTCCGGACTGAGTGATCGCCTGGTGCTCTCCAGCGCGCCGATGGCGGCTGAGGAGGACCTGCTGCGGGTCCATCCGGCCCAGTATCTGGAGCGCTTCAAGGCCATGAGCGACGCTGGCCACGGTGAGCTGGGCGAGGAGGCTGCCGTCGGGCCGGGTACCTATGAAATCGCCCGGCAGTCGGCAGGGCTGGCCATTGCCGCCGTAGATGCCGTACTGCGTGGTGAGCTGGACAACGTCTATGCCCTGTCGCGCCCGCCGGGCCACCACTGCCTGGCGGATCTCGGCATGGGGTTCTGCTACCTGGCGAACATTGCTGTCGCCGTGGAAACCGCCAAGGCCCGCCACGGTGTCGGCCGGGTGGCCGTACTGGACTGGGATGTACACCACGGCAACGGTACCCAATCGATCTTCTACGGCCGCGACGATGTGCTGACCCTGTCGATCCACCAGGACAACTGCTTCCCTGTCGGTCAGGGCGCAGTGGAGGAGCGGGGCACGGGCGCCGGGCTTGGATACAACCTCAACCTGCCGTTGTTCCCGGGCAGCGGCGACGACGCCTACCGCTACGCCATGGAGCGAGTCATCGTGCCGGCGCTGGAGCGTTTCGAACCGGAGCTGATAGTGGTCGCCTGTGGCTTCGACGCCAACGGCGTGGACCCGCTGGCGCGGATGCTGCTGCACAGCGAATCGTTCCGCGCGATGACGGCCATTTTGCGGGAGGCGGCCGACCGCCTCTGTGGCGGGCGGCTGGTGCTGGTTCACGAAGGAGGCTATGCGGAGGCCTACGTACCGTTCTGCGGCCATGCGGTAATCGAAGAGTTGGCCGGGGTGCGGACGGCAGTCGAAGACCCCTTCCTGCCGATGCTGGAAGGGCAGCAGCCCAATGCCGAATTCCGTGCGTTCCAGCGCCAGGCGATCGACCGGATGGCGGCAGCGCTGCTGAACTGAGAACACATCGCGGTGGTAATCACCGCGCGGAAGTCGGGGCTATTTCCAGCCCCACTACGGACTGCCGGCGACCAGGGCCGGCGGTCCGACACCACAGCTGCTAGGCAGTTTTACGGCGCCCGGGATTGCTGCCCGCGCGCCGTTTTTTATTGCCCGCATTCTTTGTGCGACCAACTTCCCGTAGGGGCGAATTCATTCGCCAAGCAGGCCGAAGGTCTGCCCCCCTGGGGTTGCTTCGCAACCCTTGGCGATTGAAATCGCCCCTACAACAAATCAGCACCATAGGGACCTGACGACGAATGGTTAACGGAGATATATTGCGCTCGTAATATTACGAGTGTAATTTAAGTCCATCGCTTGGAACCCCAAGCCCTTTCCCCGGAGACAGAACCATGAGCGAACAGAAGCACCAAGGCGTTGCCCTGATCACTGGCGCATCCACCGGCATCGGCGCCACCTATGCCAAGCGCCTGGCCGAACGGGGCCATGACCTGCTGCTGGTCGCCCGTGACCAGAACCGCCTGGAAGCCCTGGCCGCCCAGCTGCGCGAACAGGCGGGCGTGAAGGTGGAAGTACTGAAGGCCGACCTGACCGACCGCGCTGACCTGACCCGCGTAGCCCAGCGCCTGCGCAGCGACGCCGCCATCAGCGTGCTGGTGAACAACGCCGGCGTGGCCATCAGCGGCAGCCTGCTGGACACCGACCTCGACCGCTTCGACGCGATGATCCAGCTCAACGTGGTGGCCGTGACCCACTTGGCTGCCGCCGCTGCCGCCAACTTCGTCGCCCAGGGGCGCGGCACCATCATCAACATCGCCTCGGTGCTGGCTCTCGCGCCGGAAATGTTCAACGGCACCTACAGCGGCACCAAGGCCTTCGTGCTCAACCTCAGCCAGTCGCTGAATTCGGAAGTGAAGGACAAGGGCGTACGCGTGCAGGTGGTACTGCCGGGCGCGACCCGTACCGAAATCTGGGAACGCTCGGGCACCGGCATCGAGAACATCCCGCAGGAAATTCTCATGGACGTGGGCGAGATGGTGGACGCCGCACTGGTCGGCCTGGACCAGGGCGAACTGGTGACCATCCCCTCATTGCCGGAAAAGGAAGACTGGGACCGCTTCACCGCCGCGCGTTTCCACATGGCGCCGAATCTGTCGCGCTCGTCGGCGGCGGATCGTTACAAGGCCTGATCGGGGCCAGATGACAAAAGGCCGGGCAATTGCCCGGCCTTTTTTTCGCGAATGAATTCGCTCCCACAGGACGTGTCCGGACTTCCAGGCCGCCTCGGAAAGCTCCCTCTCCCTTTGGGAGAGGGTAGCCATAGGCCGACTCGAAATCCGCTCATTCGCGAACGAATTTGTGCTTGCAGGTCAGGCAAACACGAAGTATTTGCGCACCGTCTCCACCACTTCCCAGGTGCCTTTCATGCCCGGCTCGATCACGAACACATCGCCGGCCTTCAGGTGCTTCGGCTCCTCGCCTTCGGGCGTGATGATGCAGTAGCCGTCCAGGAAGTGGCAGTACTCCCACTTCTCGTAGTTCACCTCGAACTTGCCGGGGGTGCAGATCCAGGTGCCCATGATCTTGCTGCCGTCCTTCGACAGGTAGGCGTTGAGGTTCACGGTGTGCGGATCGCCGCCGATGCGCTTCCACTTGGTGGCATCCAGCACGGGGGTAGGGCAGGTCTCGCGCAGAACGGTGATGAAGTCGGACATTTCAGCTCCAAACGATCTGATGAAAGGTCCGTCACCATAGGTCTAACGCTGTGCCGGGAGTTGTCTGGATTCGACCCCCAGGTGTCTGGGAACGCGCCGGCAAAGTTGGCAAAAGGGCGCTAACGTGAATCCAGGGGCCCATCCCGGCCCCAGGCGGCGGCCCTTGTCGGGTTGCCTCGGCAGTAGCCCGGTGGAGCGATGGCGCTTCACGAGGAGGTGCTCTCATGAACACCCAGTGGTTCAGGCACGACAACGGCGCTTCGGAAGGCAGCTTCGACAAGTGGTGGGATTCCTACGGCGAGTGGTTCGACTCCCAGGACCAGCTCCTGAGCGGCGAAAGCGGCATCCAGCGCCTTCACGCCCCGGATGGCCAGGTGCTCTACAGCAAACGGCAGATCAACCACTTCCACCGCGATCTGGTCCATCCCTTCGGCGAGCCCACCATCCTGCATGAGATGAAGGCGCTGCAGGCCCTGGCCCAGCTGGGCATCCGCGTGCCCAAGGTGGTGTTCAGCGCCGCCCGCAAGACGGATACCGAATGGCAGGCGCTGCTGGTGACCGAGAGCCTCGATGGCTTCATCAGCCTTGAAGAGTGGTACGCCCGGCCGGAAGCCGCCGACCTGCGCCAGCAGATGATCCAGCAACTGGCCAACACCATCGGCCGCATGCACCGGGCGGGTTGGGAGCATGGCCGGCTGTATCCGAAGAACATCTTCGTCAAGGTCAGCGGCGAGCGGGACAGGAAGGTGGAGATAGCCTTGCTGGGGCTGGCCAAGAGCAACCACCGCCTGACGGCCTACAGCGCGTCCAAGCACGATTTCGAGCTGTTCAAGCAACACCGCAAACCCATGCCCGATGAGGACTGGAAAGCCTTCGTCACGGCCTATCGGGATGTGATGGAGAGTGATTACGTGCCGTAGTTCGGCAAGTTTCGCGAATGAATTCGCCCCCACAGGAAGCGCGCAGGCATTCAGGCGTGCACGGACAGCTCCCTCTCCCTCAGGGAGAGGGTTGGGGTGAGGGAAGGCCGTCCGGCTCGGTGCCCGTTCAATTCGCGAATGAATTCGCCCCTACAGGAAGCGCGCGGGCTTTCAGGATTGCACGGACAGCTCCCTCTCCCTAGGGGAGAGGGTTGGGGTGAGGGGGAGCCGGCCAGCTCGGTGCCCGTTCAATTCGCGAATGAATTCACCCCCACAGAAGTATGCGGACAGTCAGGGCTTCTCCAACGCCTTCAATGCCCCTTCGTGCAGCGGAATTGCCAGCCCGCGCCGGGCGTTGGCCTTCGACAGCTGCTCGCCCTGGATACTGCCGGCCGCCAGCCAGTCGTTGTCCGGCGCGAACAGTTGTTGCACCAGCTGTTCAGCCTCGCCCGCACTCAATTGCTCGTCGCACAGCAGCAGCGCGCTCACCGCAATGGTGGGCACCGGCGCCGTCTGGTTGGGATAGGTCGCGGCGGCCACCTGGGCGGCGAAGGTGCCGGGCCGGCTGGTTTCCAATTGGCGGATGGCCGATTCCTCCAGCGGTAGCAGGCGCAACTGCATGGCCTCGCTGGCGGCGCGAATGCTGTCGGCGGGGGCGCCGATCACCTGCAGGGTGGCGTCCAGGTTGCCGTCGCGGATGGCGGTCAGCGCCTGCTGCAAATCCAGGCTGGTGGCTTCGGCGAGATCCGCCGTGCCGATGCCATGGGCCGCCAGCACGGCGACAGCTGTATCCCGCGAGGCCGAGCCCGGCTGCCCGAGGTTGACCCGTTTGCCGCGCAGGCCCGCCAGGTCATGGATGGGGCTGTCGCCGCGTACCAGCACATGCACGGGCTCGGGATAGAGGCTGGCCAGGGCGCGCAGCCCGGTGTAGGGGCCGCTCTCGGTGAAGGGGCCGCTGCCGCTCACCGCCAATTGCGCCATGTCGCTTTGGGACAGGGCCACCACCACGTCGCCCCGACGCAGCATGCGCAGGTTGTCGAGGCCGCCTTCGGTGGTTAGAGGGGTCAGTTGCAGGCCCTTCGGCCGCATCAGGCTGGCCATGGCCTGGGCCAGCCGCGCGTACTGCCCGGACGCCGGGCCGCCCGCCAATGGGTAACCCTTCTGCAGCCGGCTCAGGCGACTCTGGATATTGTTCAGCGAGCGGCTCAGCTCGTCGGCGATGATGGTCCGCTCCTTCGTCCCGGTGCCGCCGGGGGCCAGGTTCAGCGCGGTGCCGATGGCGGCCACCAGTTGTTCGCGGGTCTGGCCGACGCCGGGCTCGATGGTCTCGGGCGCGGGCGGCGCCTTGAAGCCCTGGGGCACGACGGCCACCCAGCCGCTGTCCGTCTCGCGGTAGATCAGGCTGCCGTGGGCGCTCAGCAGGTCGCCCTGTTTATTGCCTTCATTGCGGATGCCAGACAGCCCGCGCGGCCCGGCGCCGAGGGCGCTGATCAGGCTGGCGACGCCGGGGGAATCCCAGGAGCCGAAGTCCTGGTCGCGCTCCACTTTCAGCGTGCTGTCGAAGTAGATCACCAGGCGTTTTTCGCCGTCCGGCGCGTTGGCGTCGCGGGCTGAACCGCGCCGGCTCAGCTCGGCAAGGCTGAGCACGCCGCTGCCGAAGGCCTGCTTCAGGCGTTGCTGCACTTCGGTTTCCAGGGTCGCCTGGTCGGGGCCGCGGGAACAGGCGGTGACGGTCAGGGCGAGGAGGGCGATGAGGAGGGCGCGCAGCATGGTCAACCTCCCATTCCCGGCAGTGCGAGAAAGCCCGTGAGTACCAGCGCGTTGAGCAGGTCGATCAGGAAGGCGCCCACCAGCGGCGCGACGATGAAGGCCTCCGGCGCCGGGCCGTACTTGTGGGCGATGGCCTGCATGTTGGCGACGGCGGTGGCCGTGGCGCCAATGGCGAAGCCGCAGAAGGCTGCCGAGAGCACGGCGCTTTCGTAGTCGCGGCCGGTGTAGCGGTAGACCACCCAGGCGCCGTAGAGCATGGCCAGGGCCGACTGGGCGATCAGCATCACTAGCAGCGGCCCGGCCACGCTGGCCACGTGGCCCAGGCTCAGCGCCATCATGGTGATCACCAGGAACAGCGACAGCGTGACCGACGCCATCAGGTCGATGGCGCCGTCGTTCAGCCGCACTCCCACCAGCGGCAGGACGTTGCGGATCACCACGCCCAGCAGCAGGCACCAGAGAAAGCTCGGCAGGGTCACGACGCCTTCGCCGAACATCCCCGCCAGGAACTGACCGCCCACCAGGGCCGCCATGGTGGCCGCCAGCACATTGAGGAAGTTGCTGGCGGTAACCGGTGGGGCCGTTTCGCCGGTGATCTCGTGATGCTCGCCGGTGGGGCCGCTGCCCGCCAGTTTGTGGCGCTTGATCAGCCATTGCGCCAGCGGCCCGCCGATGATGCCGCCGGCCACCAGGCCGAGGGTGGCGGAAGTCATCGATAGCTCCATGATCGCCTGCAGGTTGTTCACCTCGGCGAAGCGCTCGGCATAGGCCGCCCCGGTGCCATGACCGCCGACCAGGGTGATGGTGCCGCCCACCAGGCCCATCAGCGGGTGCATGTCCAGGCCCCAGGCAACCAGAATGCCGAGAATGTTCTGCAGGAACAGGAAGGGGATCAGGGCGATGACGAACATCAGCAGGCGCTTGCCGCCGTGCTTGAGCATGGCCAGGTCCGCCGACAGCCCCACGGCGGAGAAGAACGCCAGCAGCAGGGCGGGTTTCATGGTGGTGTCGAACTCCACGCTGAAGTCGCTCACGGCGCCGGCAATGGCCAGGGCGATGGCGAACAGCAGGCCGCCAGTGATGGGTTCGGGGATGTTGTAGCGCGACAGCAAGGGGATCAGGCGGTTGACCAGGCGCCCGAGCAGCAGGGCGAGGGCGGCCAGGAGAAGGGTATCCAGGGGACTCAGCGTCACGTCGGTGCTTCCTGCCAGGGACTGCCCCGCAACAGGCGGGACCACATGCCTGGAGGTCTAGCCAAGGATGGCGGGCTTGTCGACCCGCTCAGAGGCGGGTGTCCAGCGCGTGGGGCCCCTCGGCGAGCTGCTCCTTGAGGAAGTCGATGCAGAGCTTCACCTTGGCCGAACCCGAGGCCCGCGCGGCCGTCACCGCCCAGACATCGGCGCTCTGCTGGTAGGCCGGCAGCACGCGCACCAGCTTGCCGGTGCGGATGCTCGGGGCGGCATCCCAGACCGAGGCCATGATCACCCCGTGGCCCTCGTGGGCCCACTGGCGCACCACGTCGCTGTGATTGGAGGCCATGGGGCCGGTGACCTTCACGGTTTCCTCGCCATTCGGGCCGGACAGGCGCCAGACGCCGAACCCCAGTTCGCGCTCGCGGAACAGCAGGCAGTCGTGTTGCGCGAGGTCGGCCAGGGTGCGCGGCTGCCCGCGTCGGGCCAGGTAGGACGGCGCGGCGCAGAGCATGCGGTAGCTCTCGGCGATCCTGTGGGCGATCAGGTGCGGCTCGTGCACCTCGCCCACGCGCAGGTCGATGTCGAAGTTCTCGCCGATCAGGTCCACCCGCCGGTCCAGCAGTTCCAGCCAGACCTCCAGCCCCGGATGGCGCTGGCGCAGCAGCGACAGCACCGGCGACACGTAGTCCCGCCCCAGGCGCAGGCTGGTGGCCAGGCGCAACACGCCGCGCGGTTCGCCCTTCAGGCCCGAGAGCGCCTCCACCATGCCTTCCACGTCTTCGAGGATTTTCTGCGCCCAGAGGAAGGCCGCTTCGCCATCGGCGGTGATGTTCACCCGCCGCGTGGTGCGGTTGAACAGCTTGACCCCGAGGGATTCCTCCAGCATCGCGATGCGCTTGCTGACATGGGCCGGTGAGATGCCCAGTTCGGTCGCTCCGGCGACGAAGCTGGAGCGCCGCGCCACGGTGCAGAACAGCAGGAGGTCGCGGAGGAAGGGATCATTATTCGCTAAAAGCGCATTCTGATTTTTCATGGAGGCTGATTATTGGTTGGATAGTGAATATTAGTCTCTCGATCGACCTTCCCACACCGGAATCGATCGAACGACATGAGCAGCCTCCGCATCGCCATTGCCGGCGCCGGCCTGATCGGCCAGCGCCACCTCGAACTCCTCCAGGCCAGCGCCTCCTGCGACCCCGTCGCCCTGGTAGACCCGGCTCCTGCCGCCGAAGCCGTGGCGCAGCGCGCCGGCCTGCCGCTGTTTCCTTCGCTGGAGGCGCTGTTCGAAGCCGGACGCCCCGACGGCATCATCCTCGCCACCCCCAACCAGCTTCATGTGGAGCAGGCCCTGACTTGCCTGCAAGCGGGGGTGCCGGCGCTGATCGAGAAACCGGTGGCCCACACGCTGGAAGCCGGCGAGCGCCTGCTGGCGGCCGCACAAGGCTCGAAGGTGCCGCTGCTGGTAGGCCACCACCGTGCACATAGCCCGATCCTGGAGCGGGCGCGGGCGATCATCCGCGAGGGGCGCCTGGGCAACCTGGTGGCAGTGATGGGCAGCGCGCTGTTCTACAAGCCTGATGACTACTTCGACGCCGCACCCTGGCGCCGCCAGGCGGGAGGTGGGCCGGTGCTGATCAACCTGATCCACGAAATCGGCAACCTGCGCTCACTGTGCGGTGAGATAGTCGCCGTACAGGCCCTGGCTTCCAGTGCCACCCGGGGTTTTCCGGTGGAGGACACAGTGTCCATCAGCCTGCGCTTCGCCAGCGGCGCCCTGGGCAGCTTCCTGCTCTCCGACACCGCCGCCTCGGCCCGCAGCTGGGAGCAGACGTCCCGGGAGAACCGCGACTACCCGAGCTACGACGACGAAGACTGCTACCTCATCGCCGGTACCGGCGGTTCCCTGGCCGTGCCCACCATGCGCCTGAAGTGCTACGACCAGCCGGAGGATCGCTCCTGGTGGAAGCCGTTCAGCTGCGAGGTGGCCGACTTGGTGCGCGAAGACCCGCTGGCGCGGCAGCTGGAGCATTTCTGCCAGGTCATCCGTGGTGAGGCGGAGCCGTTGGTGAGCGTGCGCGACGGCCTGCAGAACCTGCGGGTGGTCGAAGCCATTGGCCGCGCGGCAAGAGAGGGTGGAACTGTGATGGTCGCGCAGTAGGTGGATCGCTTGTTTGTGGGGGCGATTTCAATCGCCAAGGGCGGCGCAGCTGCCCCTTGCGGAGTTCGAAGGGCAGACCCTCGGCCTGCTTGGCGAATGAATTCGCCCCCACAAGGTGTTCAAACCTGGTGGGTGGTGGACGCCATCGGCCGCGCGGCAAGGGTGGGTGGAACCGTGGTGGTTGCGCAGTAGGCAGCCCTCTCCAGTTTGGGCTGCACGTAGGGTGCGCTGTGCGCACCAATTCCGGGATCAGCATCGGCATCAGGTCAAACGGCTGCCGGTGCGCACGGTGTTCAGCCGGTATACATGGGTAACGCTTGTCGGGAGACATGGGTAACGGGTGGATAGTCATGGCTTGGGTTGCCTGAGATCAATCTGGCGCACGGTCTTGTGGATGAACACCACGTCGAAGACGCCGTCGGTCGCGGTCGGACGGATGGCAACCCGCTCTCCCGCCAGGCCGCC
>NZ_SSOH01000036.1:0-25463 GCF_029873155.1 Pseudomonas sp. BN515
CTGATGCCATAGCGTCGGCACAGCTCGCGGACATTGCTCTGCGGCTGTTCGGCCAACCACACAAATTCACGCCGAATCGACATGGTGGTGCACTCCTGCCACGGCATCGCTCGAACTCCTCATTCGACGGATCCCGTAAGCGTAAATGCGTTACCTATGTCTCCCGACACCCGTTACCTATGTCCCCCGGCTGAACACACGGCGCACCCTACCGGATCGAATCGCGACAGGTGGAGCGCTGCGCTGACTATTCTCTCTAGATCATCCGCACGCGTGTGCGGCCACCCTGGCAAGAGGAGGCAGCGATGAGCAAGCGATTGAGCGAAGAAGGTATGGACCTGCTGTTCCGCGAGGCACGTACCTACAGTGCCTGGCTGGAAAAACCGGTAAGCGACGACACCTTGCGTGAGCTGTACGACCTCATGAAGTGGGGCCCTACCAGCGCCAACTGCAGTCCCGCGCGCATCCTCTTCCTGCGTACGCCCGAGGCCAAGCACCGCCTGTTACCCGCATTGGCGCCGGGCAACGTCGACAAGACGATGGCGGCTCCGGTCACCGCTATCGTCGCCTACGACCTGAAGTTCTATGAGCAACTGCCCAAGCTCTTCCCCCACACCGATGCGCGGGCCTGGTTCGCCAATACACCGGAACTGGCCGGGCTCACCGCGCGGCGCAACAGCTCGTTGCAGGGGGCCTATTTCATGCTGGCGGCGCGGGCGGTGGGGCTGGATTGCGGGCCGATGTCGGGGTTCGACAATGCCCTGGTCGACCACGAATTTTTCCCCGCCGACGGACGCGCGGATGCCTTCCAGCTGGAGCACTTCCCGGATAGCCAGGTGAAGTCCAGCTTCCTCGTCAACCTGGGCTATGGCGATCCGTCGAAGCTGCACGCGCGCGCACCACGCCTGGACTTCGACGAGGTGTGCAAGCTGCTTTAGGGGACCAGGGAATGGGGCGGCGAAACCGCCCCATTCCTCGAACCGTTGCGCGGGGTATCACTTCAGCATCAGTGGTACTGGCTGACGAAGCCCGGTGGGCGTAGCGGCAGGGCAGCGGTTGTCCAGCGGGAAGCAGGCTGTACCGGTCTCACCGCCGCGTGGAGCACAGCCGGGGCCGCAAATGGCGTCCAGTTCTGGACTGGAGAAGCAGTCCAGTACAGCACAGAAGTCGACCACCGTACCGTTGCCACAGAAGCAGCGCACCAGGTTCGGGCCGCTCCCCTGTGGGCCAGATTCCACGTAGCTCAGGGTTGTGGGGTCGGTTTGGCCGAAGGTCATGTACCAGGGCTCTTTCAGTGGCACGCCCGTTGCCGTGGTCGGGACGAAGGATGTGTACGCTTTGGTGGCCACATCGTAGCTTCGCACCTCCCCGGTGCTGGCCACTGCCACGAAGAGTCGCCCCCCCGGTCCGAAGAGCAGGGCCTGGGCAAATGCCCGGGTCTCCCCAGGGTAATTGAGGGGGATCTTGTCGACGAACTTGCCCTGGCCGTCATAGATACGAATGGAGTCGGTGTCCTGCGGGTTCGCCTGGAAGCTGGTGACATAAAGATGTCCGTCAGGGCCGAAGACCAAGCCTTCGGGCCGATTGAGTCTTCCCACGCCGCCCACGTCCTCGATGAAAACACCGGCAAAGGTGCCGGCAGCGGTGAAGCGCACCACATGACCGCCCAGGCCGTCGTTCTTCAGGTTGCGCAGCGAGACATAGAGGAAACCGTCCGGCCCGAACACTACGGAGCGCGGATTCCGATCTACGGCCCTGAAGCGATCAAAGGTCAGGTCGCGGATGAAGGCGCCGTTTGCAGCATAGGTAGGTAACCTGCCCGGCGACCTGCCATTGGCCGTGGTGAGCTCGGCCACGTGGAGCACGTGCTTGCCGTCACGGACGATTCCACGCGGTACGAATGGCGCGTCCTTGTTCGCGGACGAGACCAGCTTGCCCAGGAAGGCCCCGGTCAGGCTGTCGTAACGCAGTACCTCGCCAGGAATACCGAGATTGACGTTCTGGTTGACCACCAGGAGGTTCCCGTCAAGCAGTATCCCGCGCGGCCCAGCCAGTCCGCCGCTGCCCGGGCGGACGAAGGCATCCGGGTCATTGGCGGGATTCAAGTCATCATCCAGGAACCGGCCCGTAACAACATCGAATCGTTTTACGGAGTTGTCGCCGGCGTCGCCGACATAAAGTATGTCCTCGCCGTAACTTGGGTTATTTATAACCAGACCAAGAATTGAAATTGCCGCACAGACTATGATGCGCATCAACTTCAAGCCGCACTCAAGTCTCACGCTTATTATTCTCATGGCGCGATCCTCAGGTTTCATTTCAGTCATATGCTCGATCTATTCCATGCTCGACCTTATCTCCAGATGGCTGGTCAGGAAGGCCGAGGACGCGACGAATGCGCGAGCGGTACCGCCAGGATTTCACCTGGTGGCAGAAATGAATGTGGGGTTTATCTGACGCTCTGTGGTTCAGGGTATGGATGGGGATGAAAGAAGAACCAAGACAGTGTTGTTATTGTTTTCCAGATTACGCTAGCAACGAGTCGAGTTGTTTTCCAAGTTTGAGCAATACGAAATAGCGATATCACTCTGCGCCCATAATCGAGAGTCAATATTGCCGTTCATCCATGAATTGAAGTTCGGGTTAGATGCGGTTCCCCGATTCTGGGAATTGCCAGCCCCGAACGCGCGGATAGCGCGCCGGGGTGATGGCGTCTGCGTGGGGGATACCGGCTGGCGCCTCTTGAGCGGAGCCGTTGCCAGGCGCCGAGGTACCTGATCAAACCGGGGCGCCGCGTGGCGGGGGCAAAAGTAAGAGTCGGGGGCGTCAGGGTCAATTGCGATTATCGAACTTTGGTTCGATAATCGGCCGCACCTGCCGTGTCTGCGATCCACCAAGGACAACAAGAATGACCGACGAACTACGCTATCCGCTGCCGCCCCTTGCCCCGCCGATCATCGCCTCGCCGGCCAAGCGCATCGAAGCCTTCACCGGTGATCCCAACTTCATGACCTCCCTGGCTCGGGGGCTCGCGGTAATCCATGCATTCCAGGAGCGTAAGCGCCACCTGACCATCGCCCAGATCAGCCACCGCACCGAGATTCCCCGCGCCGCCGTGCGCCGCTGCCTGCATACGCTGATGAAGCTGGGCTACGTCACCACCGACGGACGGACCTACTCGCTGCTGCCCAAGGTGCTGACGCTGGGCCACGCCTACCTGTCCTCTACGCCCCTGGCGGTTACCGCACAACCGATCCTCGACCGCCTTAGCGACCAGCTCCACGAAGCCTGCTCCATGGCCACCCTGGAAGGCGACGAAATCCTCTACATCGCCCGTTCGGCCACCCCCAACCGGTTGATCTCCGTGGACCTGAGCGTCGGCAGCCGCCTCCCGGCCTACTGCACCTCCATGGGCCGCATCCTGCTCGCCGCCCTGGATGACGCCGCCCTGGACGACTACCTCGAACACGCCGACCTCCAGGTGAAGACCAGCCGCACCGTGCACACCGCCGAAGGCCTGCGCGCCAGCATCGCGGAAATCCGTCGCCAGGGTTGGGTGATCATCGACCAGGAACTGGAAATGGGCTTGCGCTCGGTGGCCGTGCCGGTGCGCGACTCCGCCGGCCAGGTGCTCGCCGCGCTGAACGTGGGCACCCACGTCGGCCGCATCAGCCGCCAGGAGTTGGAAACCCGCTTCCTGCCGGCGCTGCTGGAGGCCAGCAAGGACCTGAGTACTCGGTTGTTCCACTGATTCGCGCGGGGCTTCGTGGGGGGCTCTTTTGTGGGAGCGAATTCATTCGCGATTCAGGCCGAAGGCCTGAGACTCATGTACGGCTGAAGTTTCTTTCGCGAATAAATTCGCTCCTACAGGGCGTGGTGTTCAACATCCGAGGCAAAGTGTTCGATATTCGAACGCTTTGCCGATTATCGAATTGAACCGCCAGCCCGCACTTCGTATGGTCTGCACAGCCGCGCCACCAGCCAGCGCGGCCAATAACAACAATGAGAGTTCGATCCGGTGACACCAGAAGCACCGGGCACGCCCTCATTCCTGTCCAGTCCGGGTCTTCCCCGTCAGAGACCGCAGAGAACGGTCCGTATGCGGAGGAGGGCCAAAGCAGGAATTCTTGCATGACCAGCCCAGCCCACCTGCCCGCCACGGGCACCCTAGATGTCCAATCCTTCATCAACGCCCAGCCGCTATCCGCCTATCAATGGCGCGTCGTGTTGCTGTGTTTCCTCATCGTTTTCCTCGACGGCCTGGATACCGCCGCCATGGGCTTCATCGCCCCGGCGCTGACCCAGGACTGGGGCATCGACCGCGCCAGCCTCGGCCCGGTCATGAGCGCCGCGCTCATCGGCATGGTCTTCGGCGCCCTCGGTTCCGGTCCCATGGCCGACCGCTTCGGACGCAAGGTGGTGCTGGTGACAGCGGTGTTCCTGTTCGGTCTGTTCAGCCTGATCTCCGCGTTCAGCGCCAACCTCGAACAACTCCTGATTCTCCGCTTCCTCACCGGCCTCGGCCTAGGCGCCGCCATGCCCAACGCCACCACGCTGCTCTCCGAGTACACCCCCGAACGCCTCAAGTCGCTGCTGGTCACCAGCATGTTCTGCGGCTTCAACCTCGGCATGGCGTCCGGCGGCTTCGTTTCCGCCTCGATGATCCCGGCTTACGGCTGGCACAGCCTGCTGCTGCTCGGCGGCATCCTGCCGCTGGCGCTCGCTGTGGTGCTGCTGATCTGGCTGCCGGAATCGGCGCGCTTCCTGGTGGTGCGCAACAAGGGCGCAGACAAGGTGCGCAAGGCGCTGGCACCCATAGCGCCCGCCGAAGTGGCCACCGCCACCGGTTTCAGCGTGCCGGAACAGAAGACCGTACAGAGCCGCAACGTCTTCAAGGTGATTTTCTCCGGCACCTACAGCGCCGGAACCCTGCTGCTCTGGCTGACCTATTTCATGGGCCTGGTGATCGTCTACCTGCTCACCAGCTGGCTGCCCACCCTGATGCGCGACAGCGGCGCCAGCATGGAGCAGGCCGCCTTCATCGGCGCGCTGTTCCAGTTCGGCGGCGTGCTCAGCGCCGTTGGCGTGGGCTGGGCCATGGACCGTTTCAATCCGCACAAGGTCATCGGTGCCTTCTACCTGATGGCGGGCGTGTTCGCGTATTTCGTGGGGCAGAGCCTGGGTGAAGTGACCCTGCTGGCCACCCTGGTCCTGCTGGCGGGGATGTGCGTCAACGGCGCGCAATCGGCCATGCCGTCCCTGGCGGCGCGCTTCTACCCGACCCAGGGCCGCGCCACCGGCGTGTCCTGGATGCTCGGCATCGGCCGCTTCGGCGCCATTCTGGGTGCCTGGATCGGCGCGACCCTGCTGGGCCTGGGCTGGAACTTCGAACAAGTACTGACCGCGTTGGTGGTTCCGGCCGCCATCGCGACTACTGCCGTGGTGATAAAGGGGATCGTGAGCCACGCCGACGCAACCTGAGTCGGTTCGCGACCGGTTGTTACAACCGGTCGCACTTATCTTCAACCGTTTATCTCTGGCCACAGCATGTAGGAAAAGGCTCACATAGAATCCGGAAACGAAGATCGCGGGCGCTTGCCAACCGGCATGACGCCCGCGACGTACAACAACGAGAAGAGTGCCTGATCCATGGATAGTCGCCTGCTGAGTGAACGCAGTAGGGTGTTCGAGCGTGCGGACCCCTATGCCGTGTCCGGATATGTGAACCAGCATGTCGGGTCACACTGCATCCGGCTGCCCTCCGCCGGCCATCCGCAGGCCAGCCTCAACCACCGCAAGTTCGCCAACCTCGATCTCTGCCGCATCAGCTATGGCGGCGCCGTGCGCGTCACCTCGCCGGCGCTGGAAACCATCTACCACCTGCAGATTCTCCTCAGCGGCCATTGCCTCTGGCGCGGCCACAAGCAGGAGCACTACCTCGCACCCGGCGAACTGCTGCTGATCAACCCCGACGACCCGGTGGACCTGACGTACTCGGATGATTGCGAAAAATTCATCCTGAAGATGCCGACCACGCTGCTGGAAAGCATCTGCGAGGAGCAGCGCTGGCATCGGCCGAGCCCCGGCGTGCGTTTCCTGCAGAACAACTACCAGCTGAACGAGTTGGAAGGCTTCGTCAACCTGCTGGCCATGGTCTGCCAGGAGGCGGAAGCCAGCGACGCGCTGCCGAGGGTGCAGGAGCACTACGCGCAGATTGTCGCGAGCAAGATGCTCAGTCTGATGAAGACCAACGTCAGCCGTGAAAGCCTGGGCTGCCAGGAAGCTTCGTTCGACCGCATCCTGGCCTACATCGAGCACAACCTGAAACAGGACATCAGCAGCGAATTCCTGGCCCGCCAGGCCAGCATGAGCCTGCGCTCCCTCTACGCGCTGTTCGAGCGCCACCTGGGCACCACGCCCAAGCACTACATCCGCCAGAAGAAGCTGGAGCGCATCCGCGCCTGCCTGGCCGACCCCAGCTGCAACGTGCGCAATGTCACCGAGTTGGCGCTGGACTACGGCTTCCTGCACCTGGGTCGCTTCTCCGAGAGCTACAAGGGCCTGTTTGGCGAATTGCCTTCCGACACCCTGAAGCGGCGCGGACTCTGATCCCAGGCACTTCTGTCTTCCTTGTGGGAGCGAATTCATTCGCGATCGGCCTGTGCGCGGTCGCAACAACGGCAACGCTGCGCGTTGCCTTCGCGAATGAATTCGCTCCTACAGGCGTTTACCAAGACTCTGCAAAAAACGGATAGCGATCTGCACAAAGCGGATATTGCCGTTTGCCCCGCCTCCCTAACCTGACCTGGCCTGAACAATAACAACGGAGGCCCTGGCCATGTCCCTGGGATTCGATTTCCTGCACTCGCTGCTTGAGGATGACAAAGAGAAGGGCGTCTACCGCTGCAAGCGGGAGATGTTCACCGACCCGCGCCTGTTCGAACTCGAGATGAAGCACATCTTCGAAGGCAACTGGATCTATCTCGCCCACGAGAGCCAGATTCCCGAGAAGAACGACTACCTCACCCTCAACATGGGGCGCCAGCCGATCTTCATCGCGCGCAACAAGGACGGTGAACTCAATGCCTTCCTCAACGCATGCAGCCATCGCGGCGCGCAGCTGTGCCGGCACAAGAGCGGCAACCGCTCCTCCTATACCTGCCCGTTCCACGGCTGGACCTTCAACAACTCCGGCAAGCTGCTGAAGGTGAAGGACCCGGCTGAAGCCGGCTATCCCTCCAGCTTCAACTGCGAAGGCTCCCACGACCTGACGAAAGTGGCTCGCTTCGAGTCCTATCGCGGCTTCCTCTTCGGCAGCCTGAATGCCGACGTGAAGCCCCTGGTCGAGCACCTGGGCGAGTCCGCCAAGATCATCGACATGATCGTCGACCAGTCCCCCGAAGGCCTGGAAGTCCTGCGCGGTTCCTCCAGCTACATCTACGAGGGCAACTGGAAGCTGACCGCCGAAAACGGCGCCGACGGCTACCACGTGAGCTCCGTGCACTGGAACTACGCCGCCACCCAGAACCAGCGCAAGCAGCGCGAAGCGGGTGAAGAGATCAAGACCATGAGCGCCGGCAGCTGGGCCAAGAACGGCGGTGGCTTCTACTCGTTCGACCACGGCCACCTGCTGCTCTGGACCCGCTGGGCCAACCCGGAAGACCGTCCGCTCTACGAGCGCCGCGACGAACTGGCCCAGGACTTCGGCAAGGCCCGTGCCGACTGGATGATCGAGAACTCGCGCAACCTCTGCCTGTACCCGAACGTCTACCTGATGGACCAGTTCAGCTCGCAGATCCGCATCGCCCGGCCGATTTCCGTCAACCAGACCGAAATCACCATCTACTGCATCGCGCCGAAAGGCGAGAGCGCTGACGCCCGCGCCAAGCGCATCCGCCAGTACGAAGACTTCTTCAACGTCAGCGGCATGGCCACTCCGGACGACCTGGAAGAATTCCGCTCCTGCCAGCTGGGCTACCAGGGCAGCCGTGGCTGGAACGACATGTCCCGTGGTGCCGAGCACTGGGTCGAAGGCGCAGACGCCGCCGCCCAGGAAATCGACCTGCACCCGCTGCTCTCCGGCGTACGCACCGAAGACGAAGGCCTGTTCGTGCTGCAGCACAAGTACTGGCAGGAAACCATGCTCAAGGCCGCCGCGGCCGAGCAGCAACTGATCCCCGTGGAGGCCGTGCAATGAGCATCTCTTACGACGCCGTGCGCGACTTCCTCTACCGCGAAGCGCGCTACCTGGACGACAAGGACTGGGACAACTGGCTGGAGCTGTACGCGGCTGACGCCAGCTTCTGGATGCCGTCCTGGGACGACCGCGACGAGCTGACCGAAGACCCACAGACCGAAATCTCGCTGATCTGGTACGGCACCCGTGGTGGCCTGGAAGACCGCGTATTCCGCATCAAGACCGACCGCTCCAGCGCGACCATGCCGGACACCCGCACCTCCCACAACATCAGCAACATCGAGATCCTCGAAGTGGCCGATGGACAGTGCAAGGTGCGCTTCAACTGGCACACCCTGAGCTTCCGCTACAAGACCGTGGACAGCTACTTCGGCACCAGCTTCTACACCCTCGACGTCCGCGGCGAGAGCCCGCTGATCAAGGCGAAGAAGGTCGTTCTCAAGAATGACTACGTTCGCCAAGTGATCGACATCTACCACATCTGAGGGCACGGTCATGACTCACAAGATCGCACTGACTTTCGAAGACGGCGTCACCCGTTTCATCGACGCCAACCCCAGCGAAACCGTGGCTGACGCCGCCTATCGCCAGGGCATCAACATCCCGCTGGACTGCCGCGACGGCGCCTGCGGCACCTGCAAGTGCTTCGCCGAAGCCGGCCGCTACGACCTGGGCCAGGACTACATCGAAGATGCACTGAGCGAAGACGAAGCCGCACAGGGCTACGTGCTCACCTGCCAGATGCGCGCCGAGAGCGATTGCGTGGTTCGCGTGCCGGCGTCCTCCGACGTCTGCAAGACCCAGCAGGCCAGCTTCGAGGCCAGCATCAGCGCGGTTCGCCAGCTCTCCGACAGCACCATCGCGCTGTCCATCAAGGGCGAATCCCTGAGCAAGCTGGCCTTCCTGCCGGGCCAGTACGTCAACCTGAAAGTGCCGGGCAGCGAACAGACCCGTGCCTATTCCTTCAGCTCCCTGCAGAAGGACGGTGAAGTCAGCTTCCTGATCCGCAACGTGCCCGGCGGCCTGATGAGCAGCTTCCTCACCGGCCTGGCCAAGGCGGGCGACAGCATGTCCCTGGCCGGCCCGCTGGGTAGCTTCTACCTGCGCGACATCCGTCGTCCGCTGCTGCTGCTGGCCGGCGGCACTGGCTTGGCGCCCTTCACCGCGATGCTGGAAAAGATCGCGGAAGAGGGCAGCGAGCACCCGCTGCACCTGATCTATGGCGTGACCAACGACTTCGATCTGGTGGAGATGGACAAGCTCGAGGCCTTCGCCGCGCGCATCCCCAACTTCACCTACTGCGCCTGCGTGGCCAACCCGGAAAGCAGCTACCCGCAGAAGGGCTACGTGACCCAGCACATCGCGCCGAAGCACCTCAACGACGGCGACGTGGACGTCTACCTGTGCGGCCCGCCGCCTATGGTCGAGGCGGTCAGTCAGTACATCCGCGAGCAGGGCATCTCGCCCGCGAATTTCTACTACGAGAAGTTCGCCGCCAGCGCGGCCTGATCCCACGCGATTCCCTGTAGGAGCGAGCTTGCTCGCGAAGAATCCGAGTGGCTATTCGCGAGCAAGCTCGCTCCTACGGGCATTGCGTTGTCACGAGCCATCTGAAGAGGCTGCCATGAACAAGAGATTCCAGGACAAGGTCGCGCTGGTCACCGGCGCGGCGCAGGGTATCGGCCGCCGTGTGGTCGAGCGGCTGGTGGAAGAGGGCGCGCACGTCGTGGCCGTTGACCGTTCCGAACTGGTCTTCGAGCTGCAGGACGAACTGGGCGCCGGCGCCCGGATACTGGCCCTGACCGCCGACCTCGAACAGTTCGCCGAGTGCCATCGCGTGGCTGCCGCCGCGGTGGAGCGCTTCGGCCGACTGGACATCCTCATCAACAACGTGGGCGGGACCATCTGGGCCAAGCCCTACGAGCACTATCAGGAACACGAGATCGAGGCCGAAGTGCGTCGCTCGCTGTTCCCTACGCTGTGGTGCTGCCACGCCGCGTTGCCCTTCATGCTGGAGCAGGGCGCGGGCGCCATCGTCAATGTGTCGTCCATCGCCACTCGTGGCGTGAACCGCGTGCCCTATGGTGCGGCCAAGGGTGGGGTGAATGCCCTGACCGCCTGCCTGGCCTTCGAGAACGCCGAGCGCGGCATCCGCGTCAACGCCACAGCACCCGGCGGCACCGAAGCACCGCCGCGCCGTATCCCGCGCAACGCCGCGCAGCAGACCGAAGAGGAGAAGGTCTGGTACCAGCAGATCGTGGACCAGACCATCGATAGCAGCCTGATGAAGCGCTACGGAACCATCGACGAGCAGGTGGGGGCGATCCTCTTCCTCGCCTCCGACGAAGCCACCTACATCACCGGCGTCACCCTGCCGGTGGGCGGAGGTGACCTGGGTTGAACAGCCTGTGGGAACTGACCTGTGGGAGCGAATTTATTCGCGAATGAATTCGCTCCCACAAAGAAGTACCTACAGGGCACTACCGGACAGGCACCGTCACGCGCCCGTCCCTGCGGTTTCTACACAACAAAAACAAAAGAGACACATGCCATGCGAAAACTCGACGTACACGAGATCATCGACAACGCGCGCTTCACGCCCTTCCACTGGATGGTGATGTGCTGGTGCGCACTCCTGCTCATCTTCGACGGCTACGACCTGTTCATCTACGGCGTGGTCCTGCCCGTGCTCATGAAGGAATGGGGTCTGACCCCGCTGGAAGCCGGTGCCCTGGGCAGCTATGCGCTGTTCGGCATGATGTTCGGTGCCCTGACCTTCGGTTCCCTGGCCGACAAGATCGGCCGCAAGAAGGGGATCGCCATCTGCTTCGTGCTCTTCTCCGGCTTCACCGTGCTCAATGGCTTCGCCAGCTCGCCGACCGAGTTCGGCATCTGCCGCTTCATCGCCGGCCTCGGCATCGGCGGGCTGATGCCCAACGTGGTGGCGTTGATGAACGAATATGCGCCGAAGAAACTGCGCAGCACCCTGGTCGCCATCATGTTCAGCGGCTACTCTCTGGGCGGCATGCTGTCGGCCGGCGTGGGCATCTACATGCTGCCGCGCTTCGGCTGGGAAGCCATGTTCTTCGCCGCGCTGCTGCCGCTCCTGCTGCTGCCGCTGATCCTCTGGTACCTGCCGGAATCCGTGGGTTTCCTGCTGCGCCAGGGCCGCACCGAGCAAGCTCGCGCCATCCTCAAGCGCATCGACCCGCAAGCGTCCATCAGTGACAAGGACGAACTGGTCCTGAACGACGTGAAAGTGCAGGGCGCTCCGGTGCTGGAACTCTTCCGCGAAGGTCGTGGCCTGCGCACCCTGATGATCTGGGTGGCGTTCTTCTGCTGCCTGCTGATGGTCTACGCGCTCAGCTCCTGGCTGCCGAAACTGATGGCCAACGCCGGCTACAGCCTGGGCTCCAGCCTGTCGTTCCTGCTGGCCCTGAACTTCGGCGGCATGTTCGGTGCCATCGCCGGTGGCTGGCTGGGTGACCGCTTCAACCTGCCCCGAGTGGTGGTGGCCTTCTTCATCGTCGCCGCCGTGTCCATCAGCCTGCTGGGCTTCAAGAGCCCGACCCCGGTGCTCTACCTGCTGATCGCCATCGCCGGCGCCACCACCATCGGCACGCAGATCCTGCTCTATGCCACCGCCGCGCAGCTCTACGGCCTGGCCTTCCGCTCCACGGGCCTGGGCTGGGCCTCGGGTATCGGCCGCAACGGCGCCATCGTCGGCCCGCTGCTGGGTGGCGCGCTGCTGGGCATCAACCTGCCGCTGCAACTGAACTTCATGGCCTTTGCCATTCCGGGTGCCATCGCTGCCCTGGCCATGTGCTTCGTTAACCAGCGCCAGCCCAAGGCCGCGCCGTTGGCGACCGCCGCTCAGGGTTGATCCATCGCGGGGCGCTCCGGCGCCCCTTGCCTGATGAGAAAAAGGAGAGCCGAAATGGCCGATTTCACCGCCGCCCAGCGGCGTGCGCCTCGACGTCGAATGATTCAGGGAACGAGGCCATGACCCGTCTGTTCAGGGACTTCTCGCTGTCCGCGCTGGTGGCGGGGTTCATCGCCACGGTGATCTCCTACGCCGGTCCGTTGGTGATCATCTTCCAGGCCGCCAAGAGCGCCGGGCTGCCGGCCGAGGTGCTGTCCTCCTGGGTGTGGGCCATCTCCATCGGCAGCGCGGTGCTGGGCATCCTGCTCAGCATCCGCTTCCGCGTGCCCATCGTGATCGCCTGGTCGGCGCCCGGCTCGGCGTTGCTGGTTTCCATGCTGCCGGACATCAGCCTCAACGAGGCGGTGGGGGCCTACATCCTGGCCAATGCGCTGATCCTGCTGGTGGGACTGTCCGGCGCGTTCGACCGCATTGTCGGCAAGCTGCCGGCGGCGATCTCGGCAGCCATGCTGGCGGGCATCCTGTTCAGCTTCGGCACCCAGCTGTTCGTCTCGCTGAAGGACAAGCCGGCCATGGTGCTGGCGATGTTCGTCACCTACCTGGTGTTCCGCCGCCTGCTGCCGCGCTATGCGGTGATGGCCGTGCTGGTGGTGGGCTGCGCCTTTGCGATTGCGGCGGGCGAGCTGAACACCTCGGCCCTGGTGATCGGCTTCGCCACGCCGGTGTGGATCGCGCCGGAATTCAGCTGGCACGCGATGCTCAACATCGCCTTGCCACTGGTGATGGTGGCCCTCACCGGGCAGTTCGTGCCGGGCATCGCCGTGCTGCGCAACGATGGCTACCAGACCCCGGCCAGCCCGATCATTTCCGCCAGCGCCCTGGGCAGCCTGCTGCTGGCGCCGTTTGGTTGCCACGGACTGAACCTGGCGGCGATCACCGCCGCCATCTGTACCGGCCGCGAGTCCCACGAAGACCGTGACAAGCGCTATGTGGCCGGGGTGATCGGCGGGCTGTTCTACCTGCTGCTGGGCATCTTCGGCGCCACCCTGGTGTCCATCTTCAGCGCCTTTCCCAAGGAGCTGATTGCGGCCCTGGCTGGGCTGGCCCTGTTCGCCGCCATCGCCGGCGCTTTGGCCGGTTCCATGGCGGTACCGGATGACCGCGAGGCGGCACTGGTGACCTTCCTGGTAACGGCCTCCGGCATGTCCTTCCTCGGACTGTCGGCGGCCTTCTGGGGGCTGATCTTCGGCCTCTTCGCCCACCTGCTGCTGAAGGCGCGCCGTGCGCCCCAGGCAACACCGGAACGGGAGGAGGCACTCGAAGCCAATCCCTGACCGAACCCGGTGATGGCTGCGGGAGCTGTCCGCAGTCATCGCCACACCTCTCCCGACTTGCGTGCAGAGGCCCCGAAAGAGGGCCTTCGGGGGAGTTCTGTCCCTATAAAAACAAGAGCGACGACATGACCCACAACACAAGCAAACTCTGTGTACTGCTTTCCGCCGGCGTGAGCGCCGGATTCGCCCAGGCCGCCGAGTCAGGTTTCGTAGCCGACTCCACCGCGACCCTGCAGGCGCGCAACTACTACTTCAGCCGTGATTTCTCGGACATCGTCGGCCCGAACAAACAGTCCAAGGCCGAGGAGTGGGCCCAGGGCTTCATCCTCAACTTCAAGTCCGGCTACACCCCGGGCCCGGTGGGCTTCGGCCTGGATGCCATCGGCACCCTCGGCATCAAACTCGACAGCAGCCCCGACCGGGTCAACACTGGCCTGCTGCCGGTACAGGAAGACGGCGAAGCCGCTGACGAATACAGCCGCCTCGGGGTGGCGGGCAAGATGCGTTTCTCCAAGACCGAGCTGAAGGCCGGCGAGCTGCAGCCCAACCTGCCGGTGCTGGTGTTCAGCGATATCCGCCTGCTGCCGCCCAGCTACCAGGGCGCCAGCATCACCTCCAACGAGATCGCCGGGTTGACCCTGCAGGGCGGCCACCTCACCAGCACCAGCCTGCGCAACGAGGCTGGGGACGACAAAATGCAGGCCATGCTCGGCCATCTGCCACAGCGCCAGGCGTCCAGCGACGCCTTCAACTACGCGGGTGCCGATTACGCGTTCAATGCCAACCGCACGACGGTCAGCGCCTGGTTTGCGCAGCTGGAAGACATCTACGACCAGCGCTTCTTCGGCCTCAAGCACAGCGAGCCGGTGGGCGACTGGGTGCTGGGCGCCAACGTCGGTTACTTCGACTCCAGCGAGGACGGCAAAAAGCTGATCGGCGACATCGACAACCAGGCTTTCTTCTCGCTGCTGTCGGCCAAGCGTGGCGGCCACACCTTCTTCGTCGGCTACCAGGCCATGTTTGGCGACAGCTCCTTCCCACGGGTGTTCGCCAACGTCAGCCCCCTGGGTAACGAGGTGCCGACCTACGAGTTCGCCTTCGCCGACGAACGCTCCTGGCAGGCGCGCTACGACTACGACTTCGCCGCCCTCGGCATCCCCGGTCTGGTGGCCAGTACCCGCTACATCACCGGTGACAACGTGGACACGGGCCTCGGCTTCGAAGGCAAGGACTGGGAGCGCGACCTGGACATCAGCTACGCCGTCCAGAGCGGCGCCCTCAAGGGGCTGGGCGTGCGCGTGCGTAACGTCACCGCGCGCTCCAACTACCGTACCGATATCGACGAGAACCGCTTGATCCTGTCTTACACCTGGACGCTGTTCTGATATCGGGTGCCGCCGTCTGCTCTTTTTGTGGGAGCGAATTCATTCGCGAAGCAGGCCGCATGCCTGCGTTGTTCAGGCCAATTGGGCAGCCGAGCTGCCCATCGCGAATGAATTCGCTCCCACACCCTATCCGGACCCAGACCTGACAGGAGTGTCTTCCCATGCCCCGCAATCTCCTGGCCGCACTGTTGCTTGGCAGTGGCGTCCTTCTTTGTCTTCTCGCCTTTCTCGCCACCAGCGCGTGGTTGCTGGGCCTGTCCCTGATCGCCATCGCCGCAGGCGGCGTGCTTTACCACCTGCAGCCGCCCCGGCTGGTCGAGGTGCGCGTCGAGGTCCCCGTATACGAGCCGGCGCGCCCGGTCGTTAGCGAATCCCGCCCGGAGCCTGCACCGGTCGCCTCGAACATCCACCTGAATGCCCCCTTGAGCGAGCTGCTCGACGCCATCCTCCATTGCGAGGCGGACATGCAGTACGCCAACAGCCTGGCCCGCGCGGCTGGCGAGAAGGTGCAGCTGGGCGCAGAAAGCATGCAAGCCACGGCCGGTGCCATTGGTGAGCTGGATGCCTACATGGCGCATATCGGCCAGGTGTTCAACGAGCTGGGCAGCCAGTCCATGCGCATCGGCGCCATTGTCGGCAGCATCCAGGACATCGCAAAACAGACCAACTTGTTGGCGCTCAATGCCGCCATCGAGGCGGCACGGGCCGGCAGCCACGGACGCGGCTTCGCCGTGGTGGCGGATGAGGTGCGCAACCTGTCGCTGCGGGCGAACGAGTCCAGTGGGCAGATCCGCCTGATCGCCGAAGGCTTGCAGAAGGCGGCCGAATCGGCGAGGGCGGGGATGGAGCATGTCAGCGGCTCCACCCGCGCCGGTCTGGAGAAATCCGCCGCCGCCCTGCAGGCCATGGGTGATATGCGTGCGGGCGCGGCGGCGCGGGTGGAAATCGTCGAGAGGATTGTCCAGCGCCTGGCCGGGCAGCGGAGCCTGGCGCAGCGCATGGCGGGGTTGTTGGAAGAGGGCGCCTGAGCGGCGCCCTCCGGCGTCAGGCGTTCACGTTCACCACTACACGGCCACGCACCTTGCCGGCCAGCAGGTCGCCTGCAACGGCGACGGCATCGCCCAGGCCGATTTCGCGGGTGATGGCGTCCAGCTGGTTGAAGTCCAGGTCCCGCGCCAGGCGGTCCCAGGCTTCGATGCGCTCGGCGCGCGGACGGGTGACGCTGTTGATCCCCAGCAGGCTCACGCCACGCAGGATGAAGGGCGCCACGGTAGCGGGGAAATCCATGCCCTGGGCCAGACCGCAGGCGGCCACGGCGCCATCCGCGCGCAGGCCGGCGCAGACGTTGGCCAGGGTGTGGCTGCCTACCGAATCGATAGCGGCAACCCAGCGCTCCTTGGCCAGCGGCCGGCCCGGTTCGGAAAGCTCGGCGCGGTCGATGATTTCGGCGGCGCCCAGGCCCTTCAGGTAGTCCGCTTCGCTGGTACGGCCGGTGGCGGCCACCACGCGATAGCCGAGGCGGGCGAGCAGTGCGATGGCGAAGCTGCCCACGCCACCGTTGGCACCGGTGACCAGCACGTCGCCCTGGCCGGGTTTCAGGCCGTGACGCTCCAGGGCCAGCAGGCAGAGCATGGCGGTGTAGCCGGCGGTGCCGATGGCCATGGCCTGGCGCGGGCTGAAGGCGGCGGGCAGCGGGATCAGCCAGTCGCCATTCAGGCGCGCCTTCTGGGCCAGGCCGCCCCAATGGGTTTCACCCACGCCCCAGCCGTTGAGCAGCACCGCATCGCCCGCCTTGTAATCCGGGTGGCTGCTGGCTTCCACCGTGCCGGCCAGGTCGATGCCCGGCACCATGGGGAACTGCCGCACAACAGGGCTCTTGCCGGTGATGGCCAGGCCGTCCTTGTAGTTCAGTGTGCTGTAGTCCACACGAACGGTGACGTTGCCCTCGGGCAGTTGCGCCTCGTCCAGCTGGGCATTGCGGGCGCGGTAACCGGCCTCGTCTTTCTCGATCAGGATTGCGTTGAACATGCTCACACCTCCAATTAGACCAGTCGTCTATAAATAGGCCCGAAAAACCGCGCCGCCCCCAGGGGCTAGCGCGGCAGTCCGGCGAGAAAACCTTTGAAGAAAACATCCAGTGGGACATTGTCCCGCGTCAGCCGGGCACGCAGCACGGCGCCTTCCCAGCCGATCCAGAAGAACGCAGCCAGCCCCTCGCAGTCCGCATTGGCCGACAGCTCGCCAACAGTGCGGGCTTCGCGCAGGCACTCGGCCAGGCGGTCCTGCCAACTGCACAGGATGGCTTCCAGTTGCAGGCGGAAACCCTCCGGCAGGATGGCCACTTCCTGCCCCAGGTTGCCCACCAGGCAGCCCCGGCAGAACTGGTGCTTGACCATGCCGGCCTTGGCGTCCTCGACGAAGTTGACGAGGCGCTGAAGTGGGGGCACGTCTTCTTGCAACAGGTAGCGGTCGAGCTTGTGGGCGAAGTAGCCGGCGTAGCTCTCCAGCACCGCCTGCCCGAAGGCTTCCTTGCTGTCGAAGTAGTGATAGAAGGAGCCCTTCGGCACGCCCACGCGCTTGAGCACGGCATCGATGCCGGTGGACATGAAACCCTGCTCGGTCAGGATCTCCATGCCGCAACGGATCAGCGCGGTACGGGTATCGTCGAAATCGCGCTCGACCTTGGGCGGCCGGCCGCGACGGGGTTTGGAATTGGCTTCGGTCATGGGGAGGGGATTTTAGACTGATCGTCTAGAAGGTCAACCGCTACCAATGTTGTAGGGAGCACCTTGTAGGAGCGAATTCATTCGCGAAGGGGCCACGAAGCGGCCCCGTTGCTCGCATCGCGAATGAATTCGCTCCCACAGAAAGGGCCCGCCATCAAGCCGGAATATCCCCCAACACCTCACGAATCCGCTGGGCGATATGGCCGACATGGGTTTCCAGGGCGAAGTGGCCGGTATCCAGCAGCTCGACCACCGCATTGGGGTTGTCGCGCTTGAAGGCCTCGGCACCCGGCGGGATGAAGAAGGGGTCGTGCTCGCCCCAGATCACCAGGGTCGGCAGCCGCGTATCACGGAAGAACGCCTGGAACGCCGGATAGAGCTTCAGGTTGTTGGCGTAGTCGAGGAACAGGTCGAGCTGGATGTCCTTGTTGCCCGGTCGTTCCAGCAGCAGCGCATCCAGGTAGTACGACTCGGGGGCCACCAGCGTCAGGTCCTTCACACCATGCACGTACTGCCAGCGGGTGCCTTCCAGGTTCAGCACGGCATCGTGCACCACCTTGCGGCGTGCGGGGTTGCCGGGCTCGGCCCAGTACGCGCGGATCGGCTCCCAGGCATCGCCCAGGCCTTCCAGGTAGGCGTTGCCATTCTGCGAGATCAGCCCGGTAACCCGTTCGGGATGGGCCAGGGCCAGGCGCAGGCCGGTGGGCGCGCCGTAGTCGAACACGTAGAGGGCGTAGCGCTCGAGGCCCAGCGTCTCGACGAAGGCGCCGAGGGTGACGGCCAGGGCATCGAAGCTGTAGCGGTACTCGCGTTCTGCGGGGACTTCGGTGAAGCCGAACCCCGGCAGGTCCGGCGCGATGATGTGGAACTTGTCGGCGAGCAGCGGGATCAGGTCGCGGAACTGGTGGGACGAGCTGGGGTAGCCGTGCACCAGCAGCAGCGTGGGCGCGGCTGGGTCTCCGGCTTCACGGTAGAAGACGCGAACACCGTCGGCTTCGACGAATTGGTGGCGAACCGGGGTATGCACGATGGGCGAGGTCATGGCGGTTACTCCGTAACTTGTAAATGAGCTATTGATGGTTACTGCTGGGGCTGAGTATGAACCTGCAATGTAACCTGTCAATAGGTTGAATAGTGGTTACTTGTGCCGTTCGTCGTAACTGTTCATTCGTGCTTTATGGGGTTACTCTTTCGCCGTCCACCTTTCCGGAGCGCCATCATGACCACCGCCGCTTCCTCACCGCCCCTCGAACCCTTCGTACTGGCCGACCACCCCGTGCTGGACATGCTCAACACCCAGGCCGTGATGGACGGAGCTCCCCTGGAGTTCTGGCGCAGCGATGAGGATGTCCAGGCCTGGCTGGAGCGCACGGGCTGGGACTTGCCCGAGGCGCACTTTGCCAAGGGTGAATTGCTGAAGGCGGCGCTGACCCTGCGTGAAGCGGTGCGCGGGCTGGTGGAGCAGCGCAAGACTGGCGGCCAAGGTTCCCCGGATGTCCTCAACCGCTTCCTGGCGACGCCCAGCCACCCGCGGCTGGACTGGTCGGCCAGCGGAGAACCGCGACTGGAAACGGTGCGGGCAAGCGCCACCGCCGAGCAGTACCTGGCGCCCTTGGCCGAGGCGGCCGCAGAACTGCTGGTGGAAGGCGACTTCAACCTGGTGCGCGAATGCGAGCACCCGGACTGCGTGCTCTGGTTCTACGACCGTACCAAGTCCCACCGCCGCCGCTGGTGCAGCATGGCGCTGTGCGGCAACCGGCATAAGGTGGCCGAGTTCCGCAAACGCAAGCAGCAGTGATGTTGGGGGACACTGCGCCGTAGGGGCGATTTCAATCGCCAAGCAGGCCGAAGGTCTGCCCCAGAGAATTGAAGGGGGCCGCTGCGCAGCCCTTGGCGAATAAATTCGCCCCTACAGTGTTTGCGCCGATTGTGATCGGGCCCTCCCGTAGGTTGGGCAGAGCGCAGCGAAGCCCAACATAGTGGGGTTCGACTTCGCACGTTGGGCTTCGTGGGCTCAGCCGCAACCTACAGAGACCGGCGCGACCAGCCTCAATGCCCGGTCAGCTCACCGAGCAATTCCTCCTTGAGCTTGTGCAACAGCGGCGCTGCCCGATCACGCGGGTGGGGCAGGTCGACCTTGATCTCGTGCTTGATCCGGCCCGGGTGGGCGTCCATGACGATGACGCGGTCGCCCAGGTAAAGCGCCTCTTCCACATCATGGGTCACCATGATCATGGTGCTGCGCTGCTGCACCCAGATGCGTTGCAATTCCCGTTGCAGGTGGACGCGGGTGAGGGCGTCGAGGGCGCCCAGGGGTTCGTCCAGAAGCAGGATTTTCGGCTTGGTGATCAGCGCGCGGGCGATGGCCGCCCGTTGCGCCATGCCACCGGAGAGTTGGTGCGGATAGGCGTTCTCGAAGCCGGTCAGGTTCACCAGGGCGATGTGCTCGGCGACCAGGCGCTCCTTCTCCGCCTTCGACAATTTGTGGTTCTTCAGCGCCAGGCCGATGTTCTTCTGCACCGTCATCCAGGGGAACAGGCGGTGGTCCTGGAAGACGATGCCGCGCTCCAGGCTGGTGGCGACGATGCGCTCGCCGTCCAGCAGGATGTCGCCCTGGTACTCGGCTTCCAGGCCGACGATCAGGCGCAGCAGGGTGGATTTGCCGCAGCCGCTGGCGCCGACGATGCTGACGAATTCGCCGGGGTTGACCTTCAGGTCGACGCTCTCCAGCACTGGCAGGCTGCGGCCTTCGATGCTGTACGACTTGGACAGGCCGCGAATTTCCAGGGCGCCTGGCAGGGTTTGCTCCTCGGTAGCCGGAGCGAGCTTGGGAATGGCTGTCATTGTGGCCTCAGCGGAGGTTGCGCCAGCGCAGCAAGTGGCTGGCCAGACGGGTGAAGAGAAGGTTCATCAGGTAGCCGAGCAGGCCGATGCAGAGCACGCTGAGGACGATCACGTCCATGCGCGAACCGGCTTCGGCGTTCATCATCAGGTTGCCCAGGCCGGCCCCGGAGGAGAGGAACAGCTCGCTGCCCACTGCCGTCACCCAGGCGAACGCCAGGGCATGCAGAACGCCGGTGGCGATGCTCGGCAAGGCCGCCGGCAGCAGCACGTGGAAGAACTGCTGGAAGGGCTTCAGTTCCAGCACCCGGCCCACTTCACGCAGGCGCCGGTCGACGTGGCTGAAGCCTTCATAGGTGTTCAGCACCATGGGGTAGAAAGCCGCCAGCGAGACGATGAACACCTTGGAGAACTCGCCATTGCCGAACCACATGGCGATCAGCGGAATCCAGCCGAGCATCGGCACCTGGCGGATCGAGTGCAGTAGAGGGCCGATCAGCCGGTCGGCGACGCGCGACAGCGCCATCAGCACACCCAACGCCACACCGAAGACGATGCCGAAGAACAGCCCGCTGCTGGTGCGCGCCAGGCTGGCGAACATGTTGACGAAGAGCTCGCCGCCGACCACCAGGGCGACCAGGCTCCTGCCGATCTCCGCCAGCGGCACGAAGGCGTAGGCGCCGGACGCATCCTGGCGCGACATGTATTCCCAGCCCACCAGCAGCAGGGCCGGAAGCAGCAGGCCGCGCAGGTGGCGCAGGGAAGAAAGGGACAGGGACATGGGCGCCTCCTAGCGGGTTTTCCAGCGGAACAGGTGTCGTTCGAGCAGGCGGAACAGGAAGTCGAGGGAGAAACCGACCACGCCAGCCATCACCACCCCGACCATGACCACGTCTATGCGCAGCATCTGCCGGCTCATTTCGATCATCTGCCCCAGGCCACTGTCGGCGGCCAGCAGCTCGGCGGCCACCAGTACCACCCAGGCGCGGGTCAGGCTGATGCGCAGGCCGGTGAGGATCGGCGGCGCCGCGGCGGGCAAGGCGACTTCGCGGATCAGCGTGGGCCAGCGCAGGCGGTAGACGTCCGCTACCTCGAAGTAGCTGCGCGGGATCGCCTTGACGCCCTCGCTGGCGGCCAGCGCCACCGGGAAGAACGCGGCTTTGGCGACGATCACGATCTTGAAGGTTTCCTCGATGCCGAAGAACAGCACGAACATCGGGATCAGCGCGATGCTGGGGATCTGCCGCAGGGTGTGGAACAGCGGCCCGCAATAGGCCGTGACCGTTTTCGACAGCGCCATCAGCACGCCGAACAACAGCCCGCCCAGGGCACCGATGGTGAAGCCCAGGGCGAGGCGGGACAGGCTATTAAGCAGGTGGTCCTGCAGCTCGCCACTGGCCAGCAATTCCTCGAAGGCCTGCAGCACGTGCAGTGGCGGCACCAGCAATTGCTGGGGGAACAGGCCGGCGTCGGCCACCACCACCCAGAGCGCGAGCAGGGCGACGGGAGAGATGAGCCAACTGGCCCGGCTGGAGAACCTTTTCAATCCAGGATGCATCTTCAATTCTCGTTCAGCAGGGAAAGGGAAGCGCGGTTGCGACGTTGCGCCAGCAACCAGCAGGCGAGGGCGGCGAGCAGTACCAGCGGAATCCAGCAGAGGAACAGGCGATCCAGCCCCAGTGCCTGGCCGAGCAGGCCGCCGAGCATGGCGCCGCTGAAACCACCGAGCATGCCGGCCAGGTTGAACAGGCCGGAAATCTTGCTCTTGTCCATGCGGTGCTCGCTGAGTCGGCCCATGTTCACCAGGTGCACCAGGGAACCGGCGATGCTCAGCAACACCGCGCCCAGCGCCAGGAGCGCGTAGTGGTGGGCCGTGCCCAACAGCAGCAGTGCGGCGATAGCGGCCGCCAGGGCCACCAGGTAGGCGGTGCCGCGCCCGCTGCGCTGCACCAGATAGCCGAGGCTGAACAGTGCGACGACCGAAGAGATGCCCTGGACCATCAGCAGGCTCACGGCCTGGGTCTGGGAGAGCCGGGCCACGTCCATCGCCAGCAGGAGGATGAAGGTGCCGAACAGGGCGCCGGTGGAGTTGCCGAGCATCTCCAGGAGGCAGCTTTCGGCGATGTCGGGGTTGGCCAGCATGGCCTTGACCTGTTCGAGGAAATTGCCGTCGTCCACGGGGGCACCGTCCTCCTGCTCGGGGCCGCTTTCCTCGCCCCAGAAGCCCAGGCTGTAGACCGCCATCAGGCCGAAGCACAGGCCGATCAGGGCGAAGGCCAGGGCATGGCTGGTGGTGCCGGTCAGCCAGTTGCCCAGCAGCGGGCCGAGGATGCTCATGCCCACCGTCAGCGCCATGCGATACCAGCCGGCCTTGGCAAGGCCGATATGCCGCAGTTGCTGGAGGAAGGCGCTATTCATGGCGACGATGCGGAACGGGATGCAGAAGCCGATCAGCAAACGCGCGGCGGCCAGCCACAACCAGTTGGCGAAGAGCGGGATGGCCAGGTTCAGCAGCATCGGACCGAGGCTCGCCAGGAAATAAACCCGGCGGGTGCCGTAGCGTGCGATCACGAAGCCGGCGGGCAGGGTGAGGAACACCATGCCGAGGGACTCCATGGCCGAGATGATGCCGATCTGCATGGTGTTGGCGCCGATCCCGATCGCATAGAGCGTGGTGACGATCTTGGCCATGCCGATGGTGGCGCCGCTGAAGGCTGCGAGGAACATGAAATTGACGAGAAAGCGCGGGTTCACGGCTGGGGCTTTCCTGTCTGGGTGAATGGAGCGGATCGCATGCGCAAGGTCCTGATTACGAAGGCAAAGTGACGTTGCAGCATGTGTGCCAGAGGTAGGGAAGTGTTGCGAGGCCAGCAGTGATGCGGGTTTCGGCGGCGAGGTGAGGCGGGATTCAGCAGTCATTGCTGGTGGGGCAGCAGCAGGGTGCTGGTGGAGCAGCAGCGGGGACGCAGCGGTGCGGGTTGTTTCGCGATGAATTCGTTCACAAGGAAGGGCAGGACTGCGTCCTGCTTGGCGAATGAATTCGCCCCTACAGGAAAATCGCTGCCGCCAATCGCTGCACGGACAGCTCCCTCTCCCTTCAGGGAGAGGGTTGCCACAAGAAAAGGGCTGCCGCCAATCGCACCGTAGGTTGGCGCTGAGCGCAGCGAAGCCCAACTTTGCAGGGCATCGGATTCGCTCGTTGGGCTTCGCGTAGCTCAGCCCAACCTACGTCAGCGCGCGGTAATCACTGCGAGCTTGGTGATGCCCGCCCGCTCGATGGAGGCCATGGCGCGGGCCACGGCGCCGTAGTCCACCTGGTCGTCGGCCTGAAGTTGCACGCGCAGTTCCGGGTCTTTCGCCTTGGCGGCTTCCAGGCTGGTCTGCAGCAGATCGGGCTGGATCTCGTCCTTGTTGATGAACAGCTTGCCGGCGCCGTCGATGCTCACCACCAGCGGGTCCTTCTGCTCCGGCGGGGCCACGGCCTCGGTCTTCGGCAGGTTGATCGGGATGGCGTTGGTCAGCAGCGGCGCGGTGACGATGAACACCACCAGCAGCACCAGCATCACGTCCACCAGCGGGGTGACGTTGATTTCCGAAAGGACTTCGTCGTTGTCCTGGGTGGAGAAGGCCATGTCAGGACGCCTCCTTCACAGAGCCCGATGCACGTGCCGGGGCCGGGTTGACGAGCAGCTTGAAGGCGCTCTTCTGCGCCAGCAGGTAGAAGTCGTGGGCGAAGTCGTCGAGGTCGGCGGCGGTGAGCTTCAGGCTGCGCAGGAAGTAGTTGTAAACCAGCACCGCCGGCACCGCGACGGCGATGCCCACGCCGGTGGCGACCAGCGCCGCGCCGATGGGGCCGGCCACGGTTTCCAGGCTGGCCGAGCCGGCCGTGCTGATGCCCTTCAAGGCTTCCATGATGCCCCAGACGGTGCCGAACAGGCCGATGAAGGGCGAGGTGGAACCGATCGAGGCGAGCACCGCCAGGCCGGACTCCAGGGAACGGCGCTCACGCTGGATCTGCTGGCGCAGGGCACGCTCCAGGCGGTCCTGGTGGTTGATCGCCTGGCTCAGGTCGCCGGGCTGGCCGCCCTGCACCTGGATCGCGGCGAAGCCGGCCTGGGCCACGTGGGCGGCGGCCCCAGCGTGCTGCTGCAGCTGCTCGGCGGCGCTGTCCAGGCTGGTGGCGCTCCAGAAGCGCTTCTGGAACTGGCGGTCGCGGCGTTTCAGGCGGGCGAACTGGATGCCCTTGACCAGGGCCAGGCCCCAGGTGACGACGGAGAAGCCGATGAGCAGCCAGATCACCAAGTGCTCGATGGAGGCGAAGGGGTTGGTTAACAGGTCCATGGAGTCATCCTCTGATCAGTTCAATTTGAAATCGATGGGCACGCTGACCCAGCCGTCGCGGGCGACCTCGCCCTGCTTGGCCGGCACGAAGGTCCAGCGCTTGACCGCGCGCACCGCGGCCTCGTCGAGCAGTTCGCGGCCGCTGCTAGTCTGCACCTGCACCTCGCTCGGCAGCCCCGTGGCGAGCACATGCACGCGCAGCAGCACGGTGCCCTCCCAGCCGCGCCGTTGGGCGAAGGCGGGGTACTCGGGCGCCGGGTTCTTCAGGTAGCCGGCGTTGGCCGAGGGTGGCGTTACCGGCGCTGGCGCCGGCGGTGCCGGCGGCGCGGGCGGGGCTTCGGCCTTGGGCGCTGCGGGTGGCGGTTCCACCGGCTTGGGGGCCGGCTTCGGCGCGGGCTTGGGCGGCTGTGGTTTCGGCTTGGGTTTGGGTACCGGCTTGGGCGGTGGCGGCTTCACCGCCAGTTCCTCGACCACCGGGGGCGGCGGCTCGATCACGGGCGGCGGCGGCTCCGGCGCTGGCGGTTCCACCACCGGCGGGGCCGGGGCGGTGAACTCGATGGTCATGGGCGGAATCTGCGGCGGCACTTCCGGCAGCGGCGGCGTGGGCTTCTGGCTCAGCCAGTGCAGCACGGCGCCGTGCAGGACCAGGGCGAAGGCGCCCAGCAGCCAGGCTTCGCGGCGACTGAGCACGCGGCTGTTGCCGGGGCTGCGGAACACCGTGCGGTCCAGCGCCTGGCGCACCGGCACGCCGAGGTC
>NZ_SSOH01000037.1:0-5698 GCF_029873155.1 Pseudomonas sp. BN515
CTGATGCCATAGCGTCGGCACAGCTCGCGGACATTGCTCTGCGGCTGTTCGGCCAACCACACAAATTCACGCCGAATCGACATGGTGGTGCACTCCTGCCACGGCATCGCTCGAACTCCTCATTCGACGGATCCCGTAAGCGTAAATGCGTTACCTATGTCTCCCGACACCCGTTACCTATGTCCCCCGGCTGAACACCACGCGCACCGATTCCAAGGTCACCCTGCCGCCGCAAACCGCTGGTGCGCGCGGCGCACCCTACCGGCTCGGCCTTGGGAACACTCTTACGAAGCGCGCTTGCGCCACACACTCGCCAGCCAGGGCTGCTGCTCCCGTGGCAGGCCGGCTGGGCGGTAGTAGTGCTCCAGGGCTTCGAAGCCCGCCGCTTCCAGCAGTGCCTTCCAGCTCTCGTAGTCGTGCCAGGAGCCGTAGCGGCTACCGTTCCAGCCTTCATCGTTCTCGCCACGGGGGTTGGAGCTGAAGAGTACGCCGCCGGGCTTCAGGGTGTCGCAGAGCTGGCGCAGGACGCGGGGCAGTTCCTGGCGCGGGACGTGGAACAGGCTGGCGTTGGCGAAGATGCCGTCGAAGCGCGCGGCTGGCAGGTCGAGATTGAGGAAATCCTGGTGCCAGACTTCGCAGCCGGAGTCCGCGCGAGCCATGACAACGAAGCTTTCCGCACCGTCCAGGCCGATGGCCTTGTGGCCCAGGCGGGTGAAGGTGCGCAGGTCGCGACCGGGGCCGCAGCCGAAGTCGAGGATGGTGAACGGCACCTCGCCCCGGATATGCCGCAGCAACGCCTCGATGTTCTGGCTCACGTCGTGGTCACGGGTGCCTTCACGGAATCCTTCGGCATTGCGGTTGTAGTCGTCGAGGGTGGTGGAGGTGATGCTGGCGAGGTCTTCAGGCTGCAGGGGCATGGGCTGCTCTGTGCGGTTTGTTGCAGGAAGGTGAATTCTACGCCTCGCATGCCAGCAACAACGCCGGACGCCGCCTATCTTTCTGGAGATGTTTTCCCTAGAAGGATTCGGAAATGGCGGATTCCGGCAAGAAAATGAGCCTGACCGGGCTCACGACCCTGGTGGCGGTGAACATGATGGGCTCGGGCATCATCATGCTGCCGTCCAGCATGGCGCAGTTGGGGGCGATCTCCCTGTTGTCCTGGGTGATCACCGCGATCGGTTCCATGGCCATCGCTTACTGCTTCGCCCAGTGCGGCATTTTCTGCGCGCGTTCGGGCGGGATGTCCGCCTACACGGAAGAAGCCCACGGCAAGTCGGCCTTCTTCCTCTGCTCCTATCTGTATTTCCTCTCCCTGGCCATCGGCAACGTGGCCATCGCCATTTCCGCCGTGGGCTATCTCACGCCCTTCTTCCCCTGGCTGGGTACGGGCGCCATACCGCTGTTCGTTGGCGCCGTGGTGCTCATCTGGCTGACCACCCTGGCCAACTTCGGCGGTCCAAAGATCACCGGGCACATCGGCTCGATCACCGTCTGGGGCGTGATCATCCCGGTGGCCGGGCTGTCGGTGATTGGCTGGTTCTGGTTCGACTCCAACATCTTCGCCGCCGCCTGGAACCCCAACGGAATCGCCATGAACGACGCCATCACCCAGAGCATTCCGCTCACCCTCTGGGCGTTCCTCGGCATGGAGTCGGCCGCGCAGAACTCCGACGCCGTGGAGAACCCCAAACGCAACGTGCCGCTGGCCTGCCTGCTGGGCACTCTGGGCGCGGCGGTGATCTACGTGCTGTCCACCTCAGTGATCATGGGCATCGTGCCCAACCCTGAGCTGGCCAACTCCAGCGCGCCCTTCGCCTTTGTCTACGCGAAGATGTTCAACCCGCTGGTGGGCGACGTGATCATGGCGCTGGCGGTGATGGCCTGCGTCGGCTCGCTGCTGGGCTGGCAATTCACCCTGGCGCAGACTGCCAAGGTCACCGCCGACCAGCACATGTTCCCGGCGCTGTTCGCCAAGGTCACCCTGTTGGGCGCCCCCATCGCCGGGCTGGTGGCCAACGCCTTGTTGCAGAGCGCCATGGCGGTGTCGACCATCTCGCCCAATGCCTCGGAACAGTTCGGCAAGCTGGTGAGCCTGGCGGCGGTGACCAACATCGTCCCCTACATCACCTCGCTCTCGGCGCTGCTGGTGATCATGCAGAAAGCCGGGGTGACAGGTTATCCGCACCACCGCAACGTCGTGGTGCTGCTCATCGCCATGGCCTACAGCTTCTACGCGCTCTATGCCTCCGGGACCGAAGCGGTGTTCGGCGGCATGATCGTCACCGCGGTGGGCTACCTGATGTTCGGCTACATCGCCGACCGTTTCCTCGAAGAGCGCGCTGCAAATGCCCGCGCCCTTGGCCTGGAGGACAACGCATGAGCCCGAAAGCGCTGGCCTCACTGCCACTGTTGCTGACCCTGCTGCTGCCGTCGCTGGCCCCGGCCCAGACCCTGGACCGCATCCGCGCCAGCGGCACATTCACCTTGGGCTACCTGCCGGACCAGCCGCCCTTCTCGTCCGCCGAGGGCGAAGGCGCATCCGGCTATACCATCGATCTCTGCCAGAAGGTCGCCGACCAGATCCGCAGCCAGCCAGGGCTGGCCTCGCTCAAGGTGCGCTTCGTGCCCCTGGCGCCAAACAAGGCGCTGGGCGTGGTGCGCGATGGCGGCGTGGACCTGCTCTGCAGCCCCATGGTGGAAACCCTGAAGCGCCGCCAGAGCGTGTCCTTCTCCTTGCCGGTGTACACCGCCGGGATCGGCGTCGTGGTGCGCAAGGACGCGCCTGTTTCCCTGGTGAAGGTGCTCAATGGCGAGGTGGAGCAGACCGGCCCCACCTGGCGCGCCACCCTCAATCGCGGCCTGGCCGCCCATACCTTCGCGGTACAGAGCGGTTCGGTAGTGGAAGATTGGGCGCGGGAAAAACTGCGCCTGATGAAGGTGCTGGTCAGCCTGGAAACCGTGACCAGCCCGGTGGAAGGTGTGGCGCAGGTGGCCGATGGCAAGGTGGACGCCTTCTTCGCCAGCCAGATGATGCTGCGCAGTCTGGTGGCACGGGACACCGCCAACACCAACCTGATGGTGCTGGACCGGCGCTTCGAATTCTCGCCGGTGGCCCTGGCGCTGGCCCGTGACGACGAGGACTTCCGCCTGGTGGTGGACACCGCGCTGAGCCAGGTCTATCGATCCGGCGCCATCGTACCCCTCTACAGCAAGTACTTCGGCGCCCCCAGCGAACTGGACCAGACCCTGTTCAAGGTGTATTCGCGTCCCTGAATGGCGGCGAATTCGAGCGCAAGCGACGGAGTGCCCCGGCGCTTGCGCCTGCCTATGCTCGGCTCCCACCACAGAACAGGGGCACAGACATGAAAGCCATCGACAGCCTGGACTGGCCACGCATCGAGGCGGACCTCGACCGCGATGGCTGGGCCCTGGTCCGCCAGTTGCTGGACGTGCGTGAATGCGCGGCGCTGGCCGAGCTCTATGGCGAGCAGGAGCGTTTCCGCTCGCGCATCCGCATGGCCAACCACGGTTACGGCCAGGGCGAATACCAGTACTTCGACTACCCGCTGCCGCCGCTGGTAGCCACCCTGCGTACCCGCATTTATCCGCACCTGGCGCCGCTGGCCAACCGCTGGCATGAGCGCCTGGGCCTGGACGGCAGCTTTCCCGCCGAACACACCGATTTCCTCCAGCGCTGCCACGCCGCCGGCCAGCTGCGCCCTACCCCGCTGCTGCTGCGCTATATCGAAGGCGACTACAACTGCCTGCACCAGGACCTCTACGGCGAGCAGGTCTTCCCGATGCAACTGGCGGTGCTGCTGTCCGAGCCTGGCCACGACTTCGAAGGCGGCGAGTTCGTCATCACCGAGCAACGTCCGCGCATGCAATCGCGGGTGCAGGTGGTGCCGCTGGGCCTCGGCGACGGCGTGCTATTCGCGGTGAACTTCCGCCCAGCGCAGGGCCTGCGCGGCTACCACAGGGTCCGTCTGCGCCACGGCGTCAGCCAGCTGCGGGCCGGCAGACGGCATACCCTGGGGGTGATCTTCCATGACGCGCTCTGAACGAATTCGACCGCAAGAGTCGGGATGCACGGCCCCGGCCGGCCGCATACTCTCTGCCATGACCGAACAGAAAGCGGAGAGCGCCATGAAGCCCGCAGCCATGACCGCCATCGAACAGGACCCGCGCTGGGCCGCCGTGCAGGCACGGGACCCGGCCGCAGACCGGCAGTTCGTCTACGCGGTGAAGACCACCGGCATCTACTGCCGCCCCAGCAGCCCGACCCGCCTGCCGCGTCCGGAGAACGTGGAGTTCTTCGACAGCGCCGAGCAGGCCGAAGCCGCCGGCTACCGCCCCAGCCGCCGCGCTGCCGCCAGCATGACCCACGTGGCCGAGCAGCACGCGGCGCTGGTTTCAGCCGCCTGCCGGCAGATCGAAATCGCCGAGGAACTGCCCGGTCTGGAGGCCCTGGCCGAATCAGCAGGCATGAGCGCCTCGCATTTCCACCGGGTGTTCAAGGCGGTCACCGGGCTGACCCCCAAGGCCTACGCCCGAGCCCGCCGCGCCCGCAAGGTGCGCGACCAGCTCGGCCCGGGCGCCTCGGTGACCGAGGTGATCTACGACGCCGGCTTCAATTCCAACAGCCGCTTCTACGCCGACTCGGCCCAGGTGCTGGGCATGAAGCCGGCCGACTACCGCGCCGGCGGCGCCAACAACGAGATCCGGTTTGCCCTGGGCGAATGCTCCCTGGGCCACTTCCTGGTGGCGCAGAGCGGCGTCGGTGTTTGCGCCATCCTTCTGGGCGACGACCCGGACGCCCTGCTGCGCGACCTGCAGGACAAATTCCCCCGTGCGCGCCTGATCGGCGGCGACAGCGACTTCGAGCATCTGGTGGCCAAGGTCATCGGCTTCATCGAAGCACCCAGGCTGGGCCTGGACCTGCCGCTGGACGTTCGCGGCACGGCGTTCCAGGAACGGGTCTGGCAGGCCCTGCGGGAAATTCCGCCAGGCAGCACCGCGAGCTACGCGGAAATCGCCGAGCGCATCGGCTCGCCCCGCGCCGTACGCGCCGTGGCCCAGGCCTGCGCAGCCAACAGCCTGGCAGTGGCCATCCCCTGCCACCGCGTGGTCCGCAGCGACGGCAACCTCTCCGGCTACCGCTGGGGTGTGGAACGCAAGCGCCGCCTGCTGGAGCTCGAGGCCGAGAGGTGAAAACCTGGACCCTGCTGGGAGCGGACGGGAGGCCATACGCCAGCCCCGCTCCCGGAACTCTGGGTGGGCACCGCAAGTCGCGCATCTACGGCCGCCTCGACTGCCCCACCGCCCTGCGCGCCATCGCACGGGGCGGCTATGTGAGGGAGCGGGTGTTCTTTCTCGATGAAGCCACCGCGCAGGCGACGGGGTATCGGCCTTGTGCGCGGTGCATGAAAGAAGCGTATCGGGCGTGGAAGGCACTACAGGACGAAATCCTGTCGTAGGGTGCGCCGTGTGTTCAGCCGGGGGACATAGGTAACGGGTGTCGGGAGACATGGGTAACGCATTTACGCTTACGGGATCCGTCGAATGAGGAGTTCGAGCGATGCCGTGGCAGGAGTGCACCACCATGTCGATTCGGCGTGAATTTGTGTGGTTGGCTGAACAGCCGCAGAGCAATGTCCGCGAGCTGTGCCGACGCTATGGCATCAGTGCGAAGACGGCC
>NZ_SSOH01000038.1:0-29049 GCF_029873155.1 Pseudomonas sp. BN515
CTGATGCCATAGCGTCGGCACAGCTCGCGGACATTGCTCTGCGGCTGTTCGGCCAACCACACAAATTCACGCCGAATCGACATGGTGGTGCACTCCTGCCACGGCATCGCTCGAACTCCTCATTCGACGGATCCCGTAAGCGTAAATGCGTTACCTATGTCTCCCGACACCCGTTACCTATGTCCCCCGGCTGAACACTATGCGCACCGATTGCGGGATCTACAGCGCGCGGCGTTCAAACAGGGGGGCGTTCGTAGGATGTGGCGGGTGGCGCTCCGCTGGAGCGAAGCGATACCCATCGCTCATTCGCCCCACAAACAAAAACGCCGCAGTCAGTGACTGCGGCGTTTTCGTCGAGCCGGGACTTCAGTCGTCCAGGCCGAGGGCGGCGAAGGCTTCGAGGATCTTGTCCTGAACTTCGTCGATGCTGAGGCTGGTGGAGTCGAGGATGATCGCATCCTCGGCCGGCTTCAGCGGGGCCACGGAGCGCTGGCTGTCACGCTCGTCGCGTTCCTGGATTTCCGTCAGCAGGGCAGCCTGATCAGCTTCCATTCCCTTGCCCTTGAGCTGCAGGTAGCGGCGGCGGGCACGCTCTTCAGCGCTGGCGGTGAGGAAGATCTTCAGCTGCGCCTGCGGGAACACCACAGTGCCCATGTCGCGACCATCGGCCACCAGGCCGGGGGCTTCGAGGAAGGCACGCTGGCGTTGCAGCAGGGCTTCACGCACGGCGGGCAGCGCGGCGACCTGGGAGGCGCCGGCACCGACCTGCTCGGAGCGAATCACGTCGGTGACGTCTTCGCCTTCCAGCACGATGCTCTGGCCACCACCGGCCTTGGCGCTGAACTGCACGTCCAAGTGCGCCGCCAGGACCTTGAGGGATTCCTCGTTGGTCAGGTCGACGCCATGGTTGCGCGCAGCGAAGGCCAGCAGGCGATACAGCGCGCCGGAGTCGAGCAGACGCCAGCCCAGGCGCTTGGCCAGCAGGCCGGCGACGGTGCCCTTGCCGGAACCGCTGGGTCCGTCGATGGCAATCACGGGCACGTTGGCGTTCATGCCTTGCCCTCTTCCGCTACACGAATGCCGGACTGGGCCGCGAGGCCGAGGAAGTTCGGGAACGACGTGGCGACGTTGGCGCAGTCATGGATGCGGATCGGCGCGCTGGCGCGCAGCGAGGCCACGCTGAAGGACATGGCGATACGGTGGTCGCCGTGGCTCCAGACTTCGCCGCCGCCGATGGGGCCGCCTTCGATGACGATGCCATCCGGAGTCGGCTCGGCCTTCACACCCAGGGCCAGCAGGCCGTCGGCCATGACCTGGATGCGGTCGGATTCCTTCACGCGCAGTTCTTCTGCGCCACGCAGCACGGTGCGGCCTTCAGCGCAGGCAGCGGCGACGAAGAGCACGGGGAACTCGTCGATGGCCAGCGGAACCAGGTCCTCGGGGATATCGATGCCCTTCAGCTTGGCCGCGCGCACGCGGATGTCGGCAACGGGCTCGCCACCCACTTCACGCTGGTTTTCCAGGGTGATGTCGCCGCCCATCAACTTGAGGATGTCGATGACGCCAGTACGGGTCGGGTTGATGCCGACGTGTTCCAGCACCAGTTCGGAGCCTTCGGCGATGCTCGCCGCCACCAGGAAGAAGGCAGCCGAGGAGATGTCGGCCGGGACTTCGATGCGCGAGGCGCTGAGCTTGTGGCCGCTTTCGACGGTGGCGGTATTGCCGTCCACCTTCACCGGGTAGCCGAAGCCTTGCAGCATGCGCTCGGTGTGATCGCGGGTCGGGGCCGGCTCGGTGACAGAGGTTTCACCGGCAGCGTAGAGACCGGCGAGCAGCAAGCAGGATTTCACCTGGGCGCTGGCCATGGGCATTTCGTAGTTCATGCCGGACAGGCGCTGGCCACCACGGATGGTCAGCGGCGGACGGCCTTCAGCGCCGGTCTCGATCACCGCGCCCATTTCGCGCAGCGGCTTGGCCACGCGGTTCATCGGGCGCTTGGACAGGGAGGCATCGCCGGTCAGGGTGGTGTCGAACGGCTGGGCCGCCAGCAGGCCACTGAGCAGGCGCATGGAGGTGCCGGAGTTGCCCAGGTACAGCGGGCCGGGCGGCGGCTTCAGGCCGTGCAGGCCAACGCCGTGAATGGTCACGCGGCCGTGGTGTGGCCCTTCGATGACCACGCCCATGTCGCGGAAGGCCTGCAGGGTCGCCAGGGCGTCTTCGCCTTCGAGGAAGCCTTCTACCTCGGTGGTGCCTTCGGCCAGGGAGCCGAGCATGATGGAACGGTGGGAGATGGACTTGTCGCCCGGAACGCGAACACGGCCGGCGAGTTTGCCACCCGGCTGTGCCAGGTAAATCAGATCGTTATTGTGCATGGCGTCCACATAGGCCCTGCGGGCCAGGATTTTGCTGAAATGCTCGCGGGCAAAGCGGGCGCGCGTGAACACGCCCAGCAACTCATGCCCGTCCCCTGCGTCGACCGCGCCGCGCAGGGCGTCGAGGTCATCGCGAAATGCGTCCAGGATGCGCAGCACGGCATCGCGGTTGGCGAGGAAGATGTCGTGCCACATTACCGGGTCGCTGCCGGCGATCCGCGTGAAGTCGCGGAATCCGCCAGCGGCATAGCGGAAGATTTCCAGATTCTCGCTGCGCTTGGCCAGCGAGTCGACCAGTCCGAATGCCAGCAGGTGCGGCAGGTGGCTGGTGGCGGCGAGCACCTCATCGTGGTGCTCGACTTCCATATGTTCCACATCCGCACCGAGGGCGCGCCAGAGCTGGTCGACGCACTTCAGAGCGGACGAGTCGGTGTTTTCCACCGGGGTGAGGATGACCTTGTGGCGGCGGAACAGGCTGGCGTTGGCAGCCTCCACCCCGCTCTTCTCCGAGCCGGCGATGGGGTGGCCGGGCACGAAACGCGCCGGCACGCCGTCGAAAACCTTGCGCGCCGCACGCACCACATTGCCCTTGGCGCTGCCGACATCGGTGAGGATGGCATTGCCGAGGTCCAGTCGGGCCAGTTCGGCGAGGAGCTTTTCCATGGCGAGGATGGGTACGGCCAGCTGGATCACATCGGCACCGCGGCAGGCCGCAGCGAGGTCACTCTCGCAACGGTCGACCACGCCGGTCTCGACGGCGATACGGCAGGACTCGTGATCCTTGTCCACGCCCACCACTTCGGCGAACAGGCCTTTCTCGCGCAGCCCCTTGGAGAAGGAGCCGCCGATAAGGCCGAGGCCGATCACCACCAGGCGCCCGAAGATAGGGGCGCCCTGTTGCACGGTCATGACATCAGCCACGGCCGAGCACCTTGGTCAGCGCTCCCAGGCAACGGGCATTCTCGGCCGGCAGGCCGATGGAGACGCGCAGGAAGGTCGGCATGCCGTAGCCGGCCACCGGACGCAGGATCACGCCTTCGGCGAGCAGGCCCTGGTTGATCGGGGCGGCGTCGCGGCCGAAATCCACGGCGATGAAGTTGCCCTTGGAGGGAATCCAGCTCAGACCCAGGGCGCGGAAGCCCTCTTCCAGCTGGAGCATGCCGGCATCGTTGACGCGACGGCTTTCAGCCAGGTACTCGGCGTCATCCAGGGCGGCGCAGGCGGCGGCCAGGGCCAGGCTGTTGACGTTGAAGGGTTGGCGCACGCGGTTCAGCACATCGGCCACCTGGGCGCTGGACAGGCCGTAGCCCACACGCAGCGAAGCCAGGCCGTAGGCCTTGGAGAAGGTGCGCGACACCAGCAGGTTCGGATAACGGGCCAGATAGTTAAGGCCGTCGGGCAGTTCTTCGCCTTCGGCGTACTCGATGTAGGCCTCGTCCAGCACCACCAGGACGCTTTCCGGGACCTTGGCGAGGAAGTCTTCCAGCGCGGCCGGACCGAACCAGGTGCCGGTGGGGTTGTTCGGGTTGGCGATGAACACGACGCGGGTGTTGGCGTCGATGGCCGCCAGCATGGCCGGCAGGTCATGGCCGAAGTCCTTGGCCGGAACCACCTTGCCGGCGGCGCCCACGGCCTGGGTGGCGATGGGGTACACGGCGAAGGCGTGCTCGCTGAACACGGCATTCAGGCCGGGCGCCAGGTAGGCACGGGCCACAAGGTCGAGGATGTCGTTGGAACCGTTGCCCAGGGTGACCTGCGCCGGGGTCACGCCACAGCGCTCGGCCAGGCGGCGTTTGAGCTCGAAGCCATTGCCATCCGGGTAGCGGGTCAGTTCGGCCAGCTCGTTGCGGATCGCTTCGAGGGCCTTGGGGCTAGGGCCGAGGGGGTTCTCGTTACTGGCCAGCTTGACGATGCCGGCCGGGTCGAGATCCAGCTCACGGGCCAGCTCATCCACCGGTTTGCCGGGTACGTAGGGCGAAAGTTTCTGCACGCCCGGTTGGGCAAGGGCGAGGAAGTCACAGCTCATGGGTTCAGCCTCAACTACGGGCTAGGGGCCGCCGTGGCGCGCCCCAACCCAGGCTGGAGCGCGACGGCCCGTCGCGAATTCAAAGCACCGCTTTGGGGTAGGAACCCAGCACCTTCAGGGCAACGGCTTCCTGGTTGATCTTCTCCAGCACGTCCTTGATCAGCGGGTCGCGGTGGTGACCTACGAAGTCAATGAAGAACACGTAGGTCCACTTGCCGCTGCGGGACGGGCGAGTCTCGATGCGGGTCAGGTCGATGCCGTTGTTGTGGAACGGCACCAGGAGTTCGTGCAGGGCGCCCGGCTTGTTGCGCATGGAGACGATGATCGAAGTCTTGTCGTCGCCGGTGGGCGGCACTTCCTGGCTGCCGATGATGAGGAAGCGCGTGGAGTTGTCCGGACGGTCCTCGATCTTCTCGCAGAGCTTGGTCAGGCCGTAGAGGCTGGCCGCCATGTCACCGGCGATGGCCGCGGAGTTCCACTCGCTCTTCACCCGCTTGGCGGCGTCGGCGTTGCTGGACACCGCCACGCGCTCGACATTCGGGTAGTGGGCGTCCAGCCACTTGCGGCACTGTGCCAGGGACTGGGCATGGGAATAGATGCGGGTGATGTTGTCGGTCTTGGTGCTCTCGCCCACCAGCAGGTGGTGGTGGATGCGCAGCTCGACCTCACCGCAGATCACCATGTCGTGCTCGAGGAAGCTGTCCAGGGTGTGGTTCACCGCGCCTTCGGTGGAATTCTCCACCGGCACCACGCCGAAGTTGACCGCACCGGCGGCGACTTCGCGGAAGACTTCGTCGATGGCGGCCATCGGCGAGCTGATCACCGCATGGCCGAAGTGCTTGAGCGCCGCAGCCTGGGTGAAGGTGCCTTCCGGACCGAGGTAGGCAACCTTGAGCGGCTGCTCGAGGGCCAGGCAGGAGGACATGATTTCGCGGAACAACCGCGCCATCTCTTCGTTGTCCAGCGGGCCCTGGTTGCGGTCCATGATGTGCTTGAGGACCCAGGCCTCGCGCTCGGGACGGTAGAAGACCGGCTTCTCGCCTTCTGGCAGGGCAGCCATCTTCACGCGCGCCACGTCCTGGGCGCAGCGAGCGCGCTCGCTGATCAGATCGAGAATCTTCTCGTCGAGGCTATCGATGCGCAGGCGCAGCGCCTTGAGTTCTTGCTCGGACATCAGCCGTGCTCCTTCTCGAACTCCGCCATGTAGGCCACCAGGGCTTCGACGGCATCGAGGCCGACAGCGTTGTAGATGGAAGCGCGCATGCCGCCCACGGAGCGATGGCCCTTGAGGTTGAGCAGGCCACGAGCATCTGCGCCAGCCAAGAACGGCTTGTCCAGGCGCTCATCGGCGAGGCGGAACGGCACGTTCATCCAGGAGCGGGCATTGTGGGCGATGGGGTTGGTGTAGAACTCGCTCTTGTCGATGTAGCCGTAGAGCAGTTCTTTCTTCGCCTTGTTGCGTTGCTCCATGGCCTCGACACCGCCCTGCTCTTTCAGCCACTCGAAGACGAGGCCGGAGAGGTACCAGGAGAAGGTGGCGGGGGTGTTGTACATGGAGCCGTTATCGGCAGCGACCTTGTAGTTGAGCATGGTCGGGCAGTTGGCGCGGGCGCGACCGAGCAGGTCCTCGCGGACGATGACCACCACCAGGCCACTCGGGCCGATGTTCTTCTGCGCGCCGGCGTAGATCAGGCCGAAGCGGGAGATATCGATCGGGCGGGAGAGGATGTCCGAAGACATGTCCACCACCAGCGGTACATCACCGACTTCCGGAATCCAGTCGAACTGCAGGCCGCCGATGGTTTCGTTGGAGGCGTAGTGCAGGTAGGCGGCGTCTTTCGACAGCTGCCACTCGTTCTGGCCAGGAATGGCGAAGTAGTCGTAGCCCTTGGCACTGGCGGCGACGTTGACGCGACCGAAGCGGCTGGCTTCCTCGATGCTCTTCTTCGACCAGATGCCAGTGTCGACGTAGTCGGCGACGCCGTTCTCGGGGAGCAGGTTCAGCGGGATTTCCGCGAACTGCTGGCTGGCGCCGCCCTGGAGGAACAGCACCTTGTAGTTGGAGGGAATGGACAGAAGGTCGCGCAGGTCCTGCTCGGCCTTCTCGGCAATGGCAACGTAATCGTCGCTGCGGTGGCTCATTTCCATGACGGACAGGCCTTTGCCCTGCCAGTCGAGGAGTTCCGCCTGGGCGCGTTGCAGAACAGCTTCCGGAAGCGCGGCCGGGCCGGCGCAGAAGTTAAAGGCTCGCTTGCTCACATCCATTCTCACTGGGTAGCGCGGGGGCACCAGTGCCCCCGCAAATTGTTACCTACCGAATGGACAGGCCGGCGATGGCCTGCCCGGTTCTACAACTATTACTCGTCGCCAGCCGGCTGTGCGTCGTCCTGCTGAACGTCGCTTGCTTCGGCATCGGCTACGGCGTCGATCTGCTCTACGCCTTCCAGCTCTTCGTCCTCGTCGCCGCCGGACGGCTCCTGGACGCGTTCCAGACCGACCAGGGTTTCGTCCTTGGCCAGTTTGATCAAGGTCACGCCCTGGGTATTACGGCCGGAGCTGGAGACTTCGTCGACGCGGGTACGCACCAGGGTGCCCTGGTCGGAAATCAGCATGATCTCCTCGCCGTCCTGCACCTGGATGGCGCCGACCAGCTTGCCGTTACGCTCGTTGATGACCATGGCGATCACACCCTGGCCACCGCGACCACGACGCGGGAACTTGCCCAGACCCGTGCGCTTGCCGAAGCCACGCTCCGATGCGGTGAGGATCTGCGCGCCGGATTCGGGGATCAGCATGGAAATCAGCTGTTGCTCCTTGCCCAGGCGCATGCCACGCACGCCACGTGCGGTACGGCCCATGGTGCGCACCATGCTCTCGGCGAAGCGGATCACCTTGCCGGCGCTGGAGAACAGCATGACTTCCTTGGCGCCGTCGGTAATCGCGGCAGCGATCAGGGTGTCACCTTCGTCCAGACGCAGGGCAATCAGGCCACTGGAGCGAGGTTTGCTGAACTGAATCAGCGGAGTCTTCTTCACGGTACCGAAGGCGGTGGCCATGAAGATGTAGGCACCGGTGGGCTCGGCGACCAGCTCAGGGGTATCGCCTTCGATCTCTTCGACCTCTGGCTCCACGACCTCGCCTTCGAGCACAACGCCATCAACCTCGTCGAGGTCTTCCTCGTCACCCGCCTCGCGCTGCAGGGCTTCCAGGTCGATCTGGAGCATTGCGGTGATACGCTCGCCCTCATCCAGCGGCAGAAGGTTGACCAGCGGACGGCCACGCGCGGTACGCGAGGCTTCCGGGATTTCGAAGGTGCGCAGCCAGTAGACCTTGCCCTTGCTGGAGAACAGCAGGAGGGTGGCGTGGCTGTTGGCGACCAGCAGGTGTTCGATGTAGTCCTCGTCCTTCACGCCAGTGGCCGACTTGCCTTTGCCGCCACGACGCTGGGCCTGGTAGGCGGCCAGCGGCTGGGACTTGGCGTAACCGCCGTGGGAGATGGTGACGACACGCTCTTCTTCGGTGATCAGGTCGGCGATGGTCAGGTCCACCTGGGACGCGACGATCTCGGTGCGGCGGGCATCGCCGAACTCGGCCTTCACCTTTTCCAGCTCCTCGCGAATGACTTCCATCAGGCGCTCGGGGCTGGTGAGGATGCGGATCAGCTCACCGATCAGGGTGAGGATTTCCTGGTACTCGGCCAGCAGCTTCTCGTGCTCCAGGCCGGTCAGGCGGTGCAGGCGCAGTTCCAGGATGGCCTGGGCCTGTTCCGGGGACAGGTAGTACTTGCCTTCGCGCAGGCCGTATTGCGGGTCCAGGTCTTCCGGACGGCAGGAATCGGCGCCGGCGCGCTCGACCATGGCTTCCACAGCGCTGGATTCCCAGGCGGTGGCGATCAGACGTTCCTTGGCCTCGGCCGGAGTCGGCGAGGTTTTGATCAGTTCGATCACCGGGTCGATGTTCGACAGGGCAACCGCCTGGCCTTCGAGGATGTGGCCACGTTCACGGGCTTTGCGCAGCTCGTAGACGGTACGGCGGGTCACCACTTCGCGGCGGTGACGGATGAACACTTCGAGCATGTCCTTCAGGTTCAGCGTGCGCGGCTGGCCATCGACCAGGGCCACGACGTTGATACCGAAGACGCTCTGCATCTGGGTCTGGGAATAGAGGTTGTTCAGCACTACCTCGCCCACTTCGCCACGACGCAGCTCGATCACGACGCGCATGCCGTCCTTGTCGGACTCGTCACGCAGTTCGGTGATGCCTTCGATCTTCTTCTCTTTCACCAGCTCGGCGATCTTCTCGATCAGACGCGCCTTGTTCAGCTGGTAGGGCAGCTCGGTGACGATGATCTGCTGGCGACCACCGCCCTTTTCCATGTCTTCGATTTCGGCGCGGGCGCGTATATAGATGCGGCCACGGCCAGTACGGTACGCCTCGATGATGCCGGCGCGACCGTTGATGATGCCTGCGGTGGGGAAGTCCGGGCCCGGGATGTACTGCATCAGTTCATCGACCGTCAGCTCGGCGTTGTCCATCAGCGCCAGGCAGCCATCGATGACTTCACTGAGGTTGTGCGGCGGGATGTTGGTGGCCATGCCCACGGCGATACCGCTGGAACCGTTGACCAGCAGGTTTGGGATCTTGGTCGGCATGACCGCGGGAATCTGTTCGGTGCCGTCGTAGTTGGGCACCCAGTCCACGGTTTCCTTGTCCAGGTCGGCCAGCAGCTCGTGGGCCAGCTTGGACATGCGCACTTCGGTGTATCGCATGGCCGCGGCGTTGTCGCCGTCCACCGAACCGAAGTTACCCTGGCCGTCCACCAGCATGTAGCGCAGCGAGAAGGGCTGGGCCATACGGACGATGGTGTCGTAGACCGCGGTATCACCGTGCGGGTGGTACTTACCGATCACGTCACCCACCACACGGGCGGACTTCTTGTAGGGTTTGTTCCAGTCGTTGCCCAGCTCGCTCATCGCGTAGAGAACGCGACGGTGCACCGGCTTCAGGCCGTCGCGCGCATCCGGCAAGGCGCGCCCGACGATCACGCTCATCGCGTAGTCGAGGTAGGACTGTTTCAGCTCGTCTTCGATATTGACCGGGAGGATTTCTTTGGCCAGTTCGCCCATGAGAAGCCTGGTTCCTTTTTCTGATGAAACTCCGCCCCTCTCGTCCTGAGCGGCGCGAAGCTCGTCACTGCGGCCAGATGCTGCAGCGACTCACGACAAATCAACGAGTTAAGCCAAGGATCTGTGCAATTGGGCCGCCTCAACAGAGGGGCGGCAATAACTGCCGGAGCTTACCACAGTCACTGCCTTGCACCTACCCCGCCGGGCGGCCGACCGGCAGGGTGAAAATGCCGCACCAGCGCTTTAATGAAGGCGCTTGCGACACATCAGCTGGGCCATCTTGGCAGCGTCGGGACGCTCAACCACACCCTTCTCGGTCACGATGGCATCGATGAGGTCGGCCGGAGTCACATCGAACACCGGATTGACCGCATGGACCTCGGCTGCAACACGACGACCACCCAGGTCCAGCAATTCGGAACCATCGCGCTCTTCGATCGGGATGTCGTCGCCGCTTTCCAGGGACATATCGATAGTGGAGCTGGGTGCCACCACCATGAAACGCACACCGTGGTGCATGGCGTTGACCGCCAGTTGGTAGGTGCCGATCTTGTTGGCCACATCGCCGTTGGCGGTGATGCGGTCGGCACCAACGATCACCCAGGTGATCCCGGCGGTTTTCATCAAGTGGGCAGCGGCGGCGTCGGCATTGAGGCTCACCGGCACGCCTTCGTTGGCCAGCTCCCAGGCGGTCAGGCGTGCACCTTGCAGCCAGGGGCGGGTTTCGTCGGCATAGACGCGCTCCACCAGGCCATCCAGGTGGGCGGCGCGGATCACCCCGAGGGCGGTGCCGAAGCCGCCGGTGGCCAGGGCGCCGGTATTGCAGTGGGTCAGCAGGGCTTGCGGGCTGCCCTGATGCTTGCGGATCAGCTCCATGCCGAGCTGAGCCATGGTCAGATTGGCTTCGCGGTCGCTCTCATGGATGGAAACGGCCTCTGCCTCCAGGGCCTGCAGCGGCGTCTCGCCATCACGCACCCGTTCCAGCCGCTCGCGCATGCGGTTCAGCGCCCAGAACAGGTTGACTGCCGTCGGCCGGGATTCGGACAGCACCTTGAAATCAGCCTCCAGCGCCGCGCGCCAGTCGCCACCGGCGGCGATACGCGCCCGAGCACCCAGCACCACGCCGTAGGCGGCACTGATGCCGATAGCTGGCGCACCGCGCACCACCATCTGGCGAATGGCCTGGGCCACGCCTTCGGCGGAATCGTAGGACAGCCAGACTTCCTCGGCAGGCAGCACGCGCTGGTCGAGCAAATGAAGTACGCCGTCACGCCAGTCGATCGCCTTGACCTTCTCGGCTGCTAACAGTTGTTCACGCATCGACCACCTCGCCACCCGTAACTCGCGGAAAAACCGCAGATTATAGCGAGCCGGAGGTCTTCTGGCTCGGGTATACTGCCGCCACTTCGATTTGCGCCCAGGATGCGCCGCCATGCCCAGTGCCAATGCCCCGCTCGACCTGCTCCTGCTCCCATCCTGGATCGTCCCGGTAGAACCCGCCGGCGTGGTGCTGCGGGATCACGCGCTAGGCATCCGCGACGGTCGCATCGCCCTGCTCGCCCCACGGGACGTGGCACTGCGCGCCGAGGCTCGCGAGCGCCGCGAACTGCCGGGCATGCTGTTGGCTCCCGGCCTGATCAATGCTCACGGCCACGCAGCAATGACCCTGTTCCGTGGGCTGGCCGACGACCTGCCGCTTATGACCTGGCTACAGGAACACATCTGGCCTGCCGAGGCCAAGTGGGTCGATGAGACATTTGTCCGCGACGGCACCGAACTGGCCGTGGCCGAGCAGATCAAGAGCGGCATCAGCTGCTTCTCTGACATGTATTTCTTCCCGGCGCAGGCCAGCTCCGTCATTCATGCTGCCGGTATCAAGGCGCAACTGGCGATTCCGGTGCTGGACTTCCCCATTCCCGGCGCAGCCGACTCCACCGAGGCCATTCGCCGTGGCGTCGAGCTGTTCAGCGACCTCAAGCACCATCCGCGCATCAAGGTCGCCTTCGGCCCCCACGCCCCGTACAGCGTCAGCGATGACAAGCTGGAAAACATCCGCGTGCTGGCCGAGGAACTGGACGCTGGCATTCATATGCACGTCCAGGAAACCGCCTTCGAAGTCCAGCAGAGCCTGGAGCTGCGCGGCGAGCGCCCAATGGCGCGCCTCTCCCGCCTCGGCCTGCTGGGCCCGCGTTTCCAGGCCGTGCACATGACCCAGGTAGACGACGCCGACCTGGCCCTGCTGGTGGAAAGCAACAGCAACGTAATCCACTGCCCCGAGTCCAATCTCAAGCTGGCCAGCGGTTTCTGCCCGGTCGAGCGCCTGTGGCAGGCCGGCGTGAACGTCGCCGTCGGCACCGATGGCGCAGCCAGCAACAATGATCTGGACCTGCTCGGCGAAACCCGTACCGCCGCCCTCCTGGCCAAGGCCGTTTCCGGCTCGGCCAGCGCCCTGGATGCCCATCGCGCCCTGCGCATGGCCACCCTCAATGGCGCGCGAGCCCTCGGTATCGACCAGGACACCGGCTCCCTGGAACTGGGCAAGGCCGCCGACCTGGTAGCCTTCGACCTCTCCGGGCTGGCCCAGCAACCGGTCTACGACCCGGTTTCCCAACTTATCTATGCCACCGGGCGCGACGCGGTGCGGCACCTCTGGGTCGACGGCAGGCAACTGCTGGACGACGGCCGCCTGACGCGTCTGGACGAAGAGCGCCTGGGTGCCACTGCCCGCGCCTGGGGCGATCGCATCGCCGGCCGCTGAATTCTGTTTCGAGGACATTCCATGACCAACGTCGATCACGTCGAAATCGCCAAGTTCGAGGCCCTTGCCCACCGCTGGTGGGATCGCGAGAGCGAGTTCAAGCCCCTCCACGACATCAACCCCCTGCGGGTCAACTGGATTGACGAGCGGGTCAAGCTGGCCGGCAAGAAGGTGCTGGACGTCGGCTGCGGCGGCGGCATCCTCAGCGAGTCCATGGCTCAGCGTGGCGCCACCGTCACCGGCATCGACATGGGCGAGGCCCCGCTGGCGGTTGCCCAGCTGCACCAGCTGGAATCCGGCGTACCGGTCGAGTATCGCCGCATCACCGCCGAAGCCCTGGCCGCTGAAATGCCCGGCCAGTTCGACGTGGTGACCTGCATGGAGATGCTCGAACACGTGCCGGACCCAGCCTCGGTAATCCGCGCGTGCTACACCCTGGTCAAGCCGGGCGGCCAGGTGTTCTTCTCCACCATCAACCGCAATCCCAAGGCTTACCTCTTCGCCATCGTCGGTGCCGAGTACGTCATGCGCCTGCTCCCGCGCGGCACCCACGACTTCAAGAAGTTCATCCGCCCCTCCGAGATGGGTGCCTGGAGCCGCGCTGCCGGCCTGCAGGTAAAGGACATCATCGGCCTGACCTACAACCCGCTGACCAAGCACTACAAGCTGGAAGCCGACGTAGACGTCAACTACATGATCCAGACCCTGCGCGAGGAGTGACCGACATGCGACTTCAAGCGGTACTTTTCGACATGGACGGCACCCTGCTCGACTCGGCGCCGGACTTCATCGCCATCTGCCAGGCCATGCGCGCCGACCGCGGCCTACCGCCGCAGGACGAGAAGGCGATCCGCGACGTGGTTTCCGGCGGCGCCCGCGCCATGGTCGCCACTGCCTTCGAGATGGACCCGGAAGCACCTGAATTCGAGCCGCTGCGCCTGGAGTTCCTGGAGCGCTACCAAAGCCATTGCGCCGTGCTCACTCGCCCCTTCGACGGCATCGACGAGCTGCTGGCGGACATCGAGCAGGCCAAGCTGATCTGGGGCGTGGTGACCAACAAGCCCGTCCGCTACGCCGAACCCATCATGGAGCAGCTCGGCCTTGCCGGCCGCTCCGCCGTACTGATCTGCCCCGACCACGTGAAGAACAGCAAGCCGGACCCGGAAATGCTCCTGCTGGCCTGCAGCAAGCTGAACTTGGACCCGGCCAGCGTGCTCTTCGTCGGTGACGACCTGCGCGACATCGAGTCCGGCCGCGCCGCCGGCACCCGTACCGCGGCAGTCAGCTACGGCTACATCCACCCCAGCGACAACCCCGCGCACTGGGGTGCCGACGTGGTGGTCCACCATCCGCTCGAACTGCGCGCCGTGCTCGACCGCGCGCTGTGCAGCTGCTGATACCGGCAGCACCCCGTAGGAGACTCACATGTTCCAGTATTCCGCCCGCCCCGACCTGCTCAAGGACCGGGTGATCCTGATCACCGGCGCCGGCCGTGGCATCGGCGCCGCCGCCGCCAAGACCTTCGCCGCCCACGGTGCCACCGTACTGCTGCTGGGCAAGACCGAAGCCAGCCTGAACGCCGTTTACGACGAGATCGAAGCCGCTGGCCATCCGCAGGCCGCAGTCATCCCCTTCAACCTGGAAACCGCCCAGCCTCACCAGTACGACGAACTGGCAGCAACTCTGGAAGCAGAGTTCGGGCGCATCGACGGCGTGCTGCACAACGCCTCCATTCTCGGACCGCGCACGCCCCTCGAGCAGCTTTCCGGCGAAAACTTCATGCGCGTCATGCAGGTCAACGTCAACGCCATGTTCATGCTGACCAGCACCCTGCTGCCGCTGCTGAAGTTGTCCAAGGACGCCTCGGTGGTGTTCACCTCCAGCAGCGTTGGTCGCAAGGGCCGCGCCTACTGGGGCGCCTATGCGGTGTCCAAGTTCGCCACCGAGGGCCTGATGCAGGTTCTGGCCGACGAAGTGGACGGCATCGCCAGCGTGCGCGCCAACAGCGTGAACCCCGGCGCGACTCGCACCAGCATGCGCGCGCAGGCCTATCCAGGTGAAAACCCCGAAAACAATCCGGAACCAGCGGCAATCATGCCTGTCTACCTCTATCTCATGGGACCGGACAGCGCTGGTGTGAACGGCCAGGCTTTCGACGCGCAATGACCTCCCTCCGCGGCGGTCATCTGACCGCCGCAGCCTCCGCCAGATTTCCGACGGCTTCTCCCTGTGATCGGCATCACATTGCCATTACTTCGCCATCAAACCGGCAAAGGCTTGCCGCGGGAGCTGGCAAAAGCAATCTAACTTATTGAAATTAAAGCGATTGCAAGGGATCGCGAACTCCTGGCACGAAAATAGCTCTATGCCTGGTGTCGTCGCATTTTGCGTCAGAGGTTCAACTCAATGGTTCCTCCCATCCAGACCAACACCATCGATTTCGATGCAGCCAAGCTGCAGCGCCTCGGCTTCTCCGGCAAGCGCCAGCCCAAGCTGCGTCCTATCAGCCTGGCCGAGCTGCGTCGTCAGCTGACCCTGCAACTGCAGACCAGTCTGGAGGTGGAGCGCATCGTCAACCTGTTCTTCAGCGAGGTTCAGCGTCTGGTACCCCTCGACGCCCTGGGCTACCAGCACCAGAGCAGCGACCTGCGCCTGGAGTACGGCAGCCGTTCGAGCCATTCGGCCGGCTATCGCCTGACCCACGAAGGCGAGTACCTGGGTGAACTGATTTTCCGCCGCAACCAGCGCTTCGACGAACACGAGCTGAACCAACTGGAATCCCTGCTCGCTACCCTGCTCTTCCCGCTGCGCAATGCCCTGCTTTACCGCGCTGCCGTCCAGAGCGCCCTGCGCGATCCGCTGACCGACACCGGCAACCGCATCGCCATGGAGCAGACCCTGCAGCGCGAAGTCGATCTCGCTCGACGCAACCTGCAACCACTGTCGGTACTGATGCTGGACATCGACCACTTCAAGCGCATCAACGACGAATTCGGCCACAGCACCGGCGACGAAGTACTGAAAGCGGTGGCCAATACCCTCAAGACCCGTCTGCGCAACGTCGACATGGTGTTCCGCTTCGGCGGCGAGGAATTCCTCGTGCTGCTCTCCGGCACCTGCCGTGAAGCTGCCGCCCTGGTAGGCGAACGCCTGCGCATGGGCATCCTCGAACTGCAGCACCTGGTGCAGGGCCGCCCCCTGGATCTGTCCATCAGCCTCGGTTGCGCTACCCTGCTGCCGGCGGAATCGGTGGAAAGCCTGCTGCGCCGGGCGGACAACGCCCTCTACGTGGCCAAGCGCGAAGGCCGCAATCGGCTATCCATGGCGGGCTGATTTACGCTGGGGGCGTTTCGATCAAGTATGAATTCGCTCTCACAGCGCAAAAAAGAAGGGGCTCATCTGAGCCCCTTCTTCATTTCACCTGCAATCAGCGCTTGCGACCGAACCCCGGACGCTGGCCGTCGCCGCCGGGCGGGCCGCTGCGCTTGTGCTGCGGACGCTGGGGCTTGCGCGCCGGACGATCGGCCAGCTCAACAGCCGGACGCTCGCCCTGGGGCTTGGCCGGGCGCTTCTTGTTCACGTCGCGCGGACGATCGGCAACTGGCGTACCACGCGGAGCACGGGCCGGACGCTCATCACCGTCACGGCGCTGACCGCGAACTGGACGTTCATCACCTTCGCGACGCGGGCCACGAGCCGGGCGTTCATCACCCTCACGACGCGGACCACGTGCGGGACGCTCATCACCATCACGGCGCTGGCCGCGAGCCGGACGCTCATCACCCTCACGGCGCGGGCCGCGAGCCGGACGCTCACCACCTTCCTGGCGCGGACCACGAGCCGGACGCTCACCACCTTCCTGGCGCGGACCACGGGCCGGACGCTCACCACCTTCATGGCGCGGACCACGGGCCGGGCGCTCATCACCCTCGTGACGCGGACCACGGGAGGGGCGCTCGTCACCTTCACGACGCGGAGCACGGGCACCTGCCGGCTTCGGCGACTTGCGCTGCAGGCGGTCGAGCTTCTCGCGGAACTTGCCCTTCATGGCCGGCAGGGCCACAGGCTTGAGACCGACTTCAGCGCTGAGGATGTCCACCTCGGTCTGGCTCATTTCGCGCCAGCGACCCATGGTCAGGTCGGAGGTGATGAACACCGGACCGAAGCGCACGCGCTTCAGGCGGCTGACCACCAGTCCCTGGGACTCCCACAGACGGCGCACTTCACGGTTACGGCCTTCCATCACCACGCAGTGGTACCAATGGTTGAGGCCGTCGCCGCCGGGCGCTTCCTGGATGTCGGTGAACTTCGCCGGACCATCTTCCAGCATCACGCCGTGCTTGAGGTTCTCGAGCATTTCCTCGGTGACCTCACCACGCACGCGCACCGCGTACTCGCGGTCCATCTCGAACGAGGGGTGCATCAGGCGGTTGGCCAGCTCACCGTCGGTGGTGAACAGCAGCAGGCCGGTGGTGTTGATGTCCAGTCGGCCAACGTTGATCCAGCGACCAACCTTCGCACGCGGCAGACGCTCGAAGACGGTAGGACGGCCTTCCGGATCATCGCGGGTGCAGACTTCGCCTTCCGGCTTGTTGTAGATCAGCACGCGACGGACGCTTTCGGCTTCCTCTTCGCGCTTGAGCAGACGACCGTCGACACTGATGGCGTCATGGCTGTCCACGCGCTGGCCGAGAGTGGCGGGTTCGCCATTGACCTTCACTCGGCCTTCAGTAATCCAGGCCTCGATATCGCGGCGAGAAGCCAGCCCCATGCGGGCCAGGACCTTCTGCAGCTTCTCCCCTGCGGGGCTGTATTCGACTTCGCTCATCTGGGCACCTCCCGGTGTATCAGTAAAAAGGCCGCGCATCATACGCGGCCACTGGCACTCAGGCTAGTTGAGCAATGCCCCGACGTCAGCCTGACCGCTGACCGGCGGCGATCAATGCAGGGTTTCGTCCGACAGCGACTCGTCGTTTTCTTCAGCAGCGGCCTCGACTGCATCGTCATCCTCGGCGAGCAGCAGGTCGTCAAAGTCGGTCTTCAGGCCTTCTTCCATGACGTCCAGTTCGGCCAGCAGGCTGCGGAAGCTGGTTTCTTCACGTGGTTCGGCCGGCAGCTCAGCATCGGCTCGGGCCTGGAGCCCTTCGGGCACCGGCCCTTCACCGTCTTCCAGGGCCAGCACCGGTTCCGGTTCGAGCTCGCGCAAAGCGGCCAGTGGTGGCAGCTCTTCCAGGCTCTTCAGGTTGAAGTGATCGAGGAAGGCGCGAGTGGTGGCGAACATGGCCGGCTTGCCGGGCACATCACGGTAGCCAACGACGCGAATCCACTCGCGCTCCAGCAGCGTCTTGACGATCTGACTGTTGACCGCCACGCCACGGATGTCTTCGATCTCGCCACGGGTGATGGGCTGGCGGTAAGCCACCAGCGCCAGGGTTTCCAGCATGGCGCGGGAATAACGCTGCGGGCGCTCCTCCCAGAGCCGGCCGACCCAGGGCGAAAACCGCTCGCGTACTTGCAGTCGATAGCCGGAAGCCACCTCTCGCAGCTCGAATGCGCGCTTTTCGCAACTTTTGCCCAGGATGGCCAAAGCGGAACGGATCACCGACAACTCGGGGCGCTCGGCCTCTTCGAAGAGTTCGGCCAGACGCTCCAGCGACAGGGGTTTTCCGGATGCCAGGAGAAAGGCTTCCAGCAGCGAGGCGAGTTCCTTGGGATCGTTGAGGTTCATCTACTCGGCTCTGGCGCGCACATGGATGGGAGCGAAGGGTTCATTCTGCACCAGTTCCACCAACTGTTCCTTGATCAGCTCAAGCACGGCCATGAAGGTGACGACCACGCCAAGGCGCCCCTCCTCCACCGTGAACAGCGCGACGAAGGGCACGAAAGCGCCGCCCTTCAGCCTTTCCAGCACCTCACTCATGCGCTCGCGGGTGGACAGCGCCTCGCGGGTTACCTGGTGGCTCTCGAACATGTCGGCACGGCGCAGCACTTCGGCCATGGACAGCAGCACTTCTTCCAATGCCACGTCCGGCAGCAACTTGCGCGCCCGCGCGTCCGGGGCATCCAGACGCGGCACGATCAGGTCGCGCCCAACCCGCGGCAACTCGTCGATGCCTTCGGCGGCGGCCTTGAAGCGCTCGTACTCCTGCAGACGGCGGATCAGCTCGGCGCGCGGGTCCTCTTCCTCTTCTTCCGCCTCGTTCGAGCGCGGCAGCAGCATGCGCGACTTGATCTCGGCCAGCATGGCGGCCATCACCAGGTATTCGGCGGCCAGCTCCAGGCGCACCGACTTCATCAGCTCGACATAGGCCATGTACTGATGGGTGATGGCGGCCACAGGGATGTCGAGGATGTCGATGTTCTGCTTGCGGATCAGGTAGAGCAGCAGGTCGAGCGGGCCTTCGAAGGCTTCGAGGAAGACTTCCAGGGCATCTGGCGGGATGTAGAGGTCCTGCGGCAACTCGGTCACCGCCTGGCCGTAGACCAGGGCGAAAGGCAGCTCCTGCTGGGCGCCCGCCTGGGGGTCCGGCGACTCGGTTGGCGGTGTTTCGTGCATCAGGGTCTCTCGATCAGGCCTGCCGGCAAGGACCGGTCGGCGGGAAAGCGGGCAAATTAGCACCATGTGCCAGACTAAAAAAGTACGACGCAGCACCCCTGGTCAGGTTTGGAGCAAAGCGCTCATGGAGGTTCAAATGAAACTCGTCACCCTGATGTTCAGTGCCGTCCTCATGCTCCTCTGCCTCACCCTGGTGCCGATAACAACGGCACAGGCAGGCATGATTGGCACCGACGAAGCGGTCTCCACCCAGCAACAATCCGGCGATCGGGCCCGAATCGACGCCTTTCTGAGCAAATCCGAGGTTCAGGAACAGATGCGCGCGATGGGCGTGGATATCGCCACGGCCCGCGCCAGGGTACAGGCACTGACCAATGAGGAAGCCGCCCAGCTGGCGCAGAAGATGAATGTCGTGCCTGCGGGCGGGAACATCAGCAGTACCGACTTCATCATCATCCTGCTGGTGATCATCCTGGTGGCGATCCTGCTTTAGGCGGTACCGTCAGTCCTCGTCCAGGAAGGGCTGCGGGTCGCCGCAGCCCACACGCACCACCTCGGGCTTGCCTTCGGAGAGATTGATCACGGTGGAAGCCGCCATACCCCCATGGCCGCCATCGATGATCAGGTCCACCTGATGCTCGAGAATTTGCCGCATCTCGTACGGGTCGCTCATGGGCACGTCTTCGCCCGGCAGGATCAAACTGGTGCTCATCAGGGGCGCGCCCAGCTGCTCCAGCAGCGCCAGCGCGATGGGGTGATCCGGCACCCGCATGCCGATGGTGCGCCGCTTCGGGTGCATCAGCATGCGCGGGACTTCGCGCGTGGCGCTGAGAATGAAGGTGTAAGGGCCGGGAGTGTGTGCCTTGATCAGGCGAAACGCGGCGGTATCCACCTTGGCGAACACGCCGATCTCGGACAGATCCCGGCATACCAGGGTGAAGTTGTGCTTCTCATCCAGCCGGCGCAGTCGACGAATGCGTTCGACCGCGCCCTTGTCGCCGATCAGGCAACCCAGGGCGTAGGACGAATCGGTGGGATAGACGATCACCCCACCCGCCTTGACGATTTCCACGGCCTGCTTGATCAGGCGCGGCTGTGGATTCTCCGGATGAATCTGGAAAAATTGACTCACGACATCTCCCTGTTCAGAGGGCAGCAGTAGGGCTGTGTGCATGGCGGAAGCGCCCCCAGATCGGCGGCAGGTCATCCGGCAAGGGTCGGTACATACCCAGATCCGACCAATCGCAGGGTGCATGGAAGTCACTACCGGCACTGACCAGCATGCCGAATTCTCGCGCCAGCACAGCCAGGCTTCCCACCTGGTCCGCAGGCTGCAGGCCGTTCACCACTTCCAGTGCGTGACCGCCAGCCTGAATGAAATCTGCTACCAACCGGCGCCGCTTGGCCCCGGTGAAGTTGTACTGCCAGGGGTGCGCCAGGCTGATCCAGGCGCCCGCGGCGCGCAGGGTGCCGACGGCTTCGGCCAAGGTCGGCCAATGCTGCTTCACATCCCCCAGCTTTCCAGCACCCAGCCATTTGCGGAAGGCATCGGCGCGATCGCTGACATAACCCGCGCGAACGAGGAACTCGGCGAAATGCGGGCGCGCCGGCGCGTTGCCGCTGTCCCCCAATTCCTGCTGCACTGCCCGCGCGCCCTCCAGCGCGCCCGGCATGCCCTTGGCGGCCAGGCGCCGATCGATCTCTTCGGCACGCGACCAGCGTCCGCGATGCAGGTCGGCGATGGCCTCGACCAGGGCCGGCGCGTCGGTGGCGAAGGCATAACCTAGTACATGGATGGTGGCGCCACCCCAGGTGCAGGACAGCTCGATGCCGTTGATCAGTTGCATGCCCAGCGTTTCAGCCGCTGCACGGGCCTCGTCGAGGCCCTCCAGGGTGTCGTGGTCGGTCAGCGCGAGCACGCGCACGCCGCGCTCATGGGCGCGGGCAACCAGGACTGCGGGGGCCAGGGCACCGTCTGAGGCCGTACTGTGGCAATGCAGGTCGATCTGCATGGGGTCTGCTTTCGCTAGGGGAATGGTTTGTTATTATGCCGCCACATCCCGCTTCTGGCTGCCGCCGTGAAACAATTCATCGACTTCATCCCGCTTATCCTTTTCTTCATCGTCTACAAATTGGAACCACGCGCCGTCGAGCTGGCCGGGCATACCTATATGCTAGGCGGTATTTTCAGCGCCACAGCGGTTCTGATCATCAGCTCGGTGATCGTCTACGGCACCATCTTCCTGCTCCAGCGCCGCCTTGAAAAAGGCCAGTGGCTGACCCTCGTGGCCTGCCTGGTGTTCGGTGGCATGACCCTGGCCTTCCACAGCGAGACCTTCCTCAAATGGAAAGCGCCGGTGGTGAACTGGCTCTTTGCCCTGGCCTTCGCCGGCAGCCACTTCATCGGCGACAAGCCCCTGATCCAGCGCATGATGGGCCATGCCCTGAGCCTGCCGCAGGCCATCTGGGTACGCCTGAACCTGGCCTGGATCGTGTTCTTCCTGGTCTGCGGCTGCGCCAACCTCTTCGTGGCCTTCACCTTCCACGAATTCTGGGTGGACTTCAAAGTCTTCGGCAGCCTCGGCATGACCGTGCTCTTCCTGGTCGGCCAGGGCGTCTACCTGGCTCGCCATATCCACGACGGCGAAACCGAAAAGCCCCAACAGTAAGGATTGCCATGCTCTACGCCATCATCGCCACCGACGTTGCCGGTTCCCTGGAAAACCGCCTCGCAGCCCGCCCCGCGCACCTCGCGCGCCTGGAGCAACTGAAAGCCGAAGGCCGTATCGTGCTGGCTGGCCCGCACCCTGCGGTGGACAGCAATGATCCGGGCAGCGCCGGCTTCACCGGCAGTCTGATCGTCGCCGAGTTCGAATCCCTGGAAGCCGCCAAGGCCTGGGCCGACGCCGACCCCTACCGCGCCGCTGGTGTCTACGCCGACGTAGTGGTCAAACCGTTCAAGCAGGTCCTCCCCTAAGGCACTACTCTCCAGCCGTCCCACGCCAGGAACAAGGAGTTCCCATGCACGTCGGTCGATTGCCCCTGCTGTTTACCGCCGCGCTGCTCTGCAGCCTGGCCCAGGCTGAAGAACCCCAACCCACTGCGCCGGAGTCGGAAATCGCTCCGGCGCTTGCGAATGCCTCCGTCGCGCCGGCGCCTGTGAACGACGCCCTGGTCGCCCAGCTCGACCAGCTCAAGCGCCAGCTCGAAGACAGCGAACGCCAGCGCAACGAGCTGAACACCCAGCTGGAAGCCGCCAGCGGCGAGCGGGAGAGCGCCCGGCTCGCTCGCCTTCGCCAGGAAAACCAGCGCCTCAAGTTGCAGCTCAAGGAAGCCCAGGCGTCCCAGGCCCCGCGCCTGTTGAGCGAACAGCAGACCTGGTTCGCGGTGGGCGGTGGCGTCGCCCTGCTCTCCCTGTTTACCGGCCTGATCGCCCGTGGTGGGCGCCGTCAGCGCCGTCAATGGATCAACTGACCCGCACCATGAGTGAACTGCTGCTTATCGACGACGACCAGGAACTCTGCGAACTCCTGATCAGCTGGCTCAGCCAGGAAGGCTTCCACGTTCGCGCCTGCCATGACGGCCAGTCGGCACGCGCCGCCCTGGCCGAGCACGCTCCGTCCGCAGTGGTGCTCGACGTGATGCTGCCCGACGGCAGCGGCCTGGAGCTGCTCAAGCAACTGCGCAGCGACCATCCCGAGCTGCCGGTGCTCATGCTTTCCGCCCGCGGTGAACCCCTGGACCGTATTCTCGGCCTGGAACTGGGTGCCGACGACTACCTGGCCAAGCCCTGCGATCCCCGTGAGCTCACCGCCCGGCTGCGCGCCGTGCTGCGCCGCAGCCAGCCGCCGCAGCCTTCCAGCCAGCTGGAGTTGGGCGACCTCTGCTACAGCCCGGTGCGGGGCATCGTCACAGTCGGCAGCCACGAAATCAGCCTGACCCTGTCCGAAGGCCGCCTGCTTGAAGCCCTGCTTCGCCAGCCCGGAGAACCGCTGGACAAGCAGCAGCTGGCGCAACTGGCGCTCGGTCGCAAGCTGACCCTTTACGATCGCAGCCTGGACATGCACGTCAGCAACCTGCGCAAGAAGCTCGGCCCTCACGCCGACGGCCGCCCACGCATCCTGGCGCTGCGCAGCCGCGGCTATTACTACAGCGCGTAGTCGGCCGGACTTTACCTAGCCTTTACCCACCTCTGACCGCCCTTGACCTTGCCATCCCTAGACTGGGCACATCCGGCAACCGGCCGGAATCGAGACTAGGAGAACCACCATGCGCAAGACCCTCACCGCCCTGCTGCTCGCCGCTACCCTGCCGACCATGGCCATGGCCATGCCGGAAGGCGGCCCGCGCCACGAGCGCGGTTTCGGTGGCCACATGTTCAAGGAGCTGAACCTGACCGAGGAACAGCGCCACGACATCGGCAAACTGATGCGCGACCAGATGAAGACTCGTCACGACATCACCGAGCGTTACCTGGACAAGCTGCCTGCCGCCGAGAAGAAAGCCATGCAGGACGAACTCAAGGCCGCCGAAACCAAGAACCGCGACGCCATCCGCGCCAAGCTGAAACCCGAGCAGCAGAAGACCTTCGACGACATCCAGAAGAAGATGGAAGAGCGCCGCGCCGAGCGCGCCGAGTTCGAAGCCTGGAAAGCCGAGAAGGACAAGAAGGCCCAGTAATGGCCGGGCGGCCGTGGCCGCCGGCATCGACCCCGACACCCACCAGGTCATCCCCTCCCGGCCTGGTGGGTTTTGCCGTTCAGGAGCTACCCCGTGCGTTCACTTTTCTGGCGAATCCTGGCCACCCTGTGGCTGGCCCTGGCCCTGGTGGCCGGCCTGTCCATCCTGCTGGGGCGCGCCCTGAACCAGGATGCCTGGATCCTCAGCCACCACCCGACCCTCCAGGGCCTGGCCGAACGCCTGGTGCAACGCTTCGAGGAGCAGGGGCCGAGAGACACCCAGCGCTATCTGGAGCACTTCCGCCACCGCGCACGGATCGACGTGCAGATTCTCAACGACACTGGCCAACCCGTGGTCGAAGGTACCTTCCCGCCTCGCGCCGCGGCTTTCGAAGCGCGCCACCATAATCCGCGCCGCCTGCCCTGGCGACGCTTGACAGAGGAATACACCAGCCCCGCCAGCGGTGAGTCCTACCTGCTCATCTACCGCATCCCCTACCCCGAACTGGACGCCTGGCATCGCGGCAGCCTGCTCTGGCCCATCAGCGCACTGGGTATCGCCCTGGTGGTGCTGACCCTGTTCAGCCTGGCCCTGACCCTGTCCATCACCCGCCCGCTGGACCGCCTGCGCCGGGCCGTACACGACCTCGGCCAGACCGCCTACCAGCAGGACAGCCTTGCCCGCCTGGCGCGACGCCGCGACGAGCTGGGCGTCCTGGCCGGCGATTTCAACCGCATGGGCCAACGCCTGCAGGGACTGATCGGTAGCCAACGCCAGCTGCTGCGCGACGTGTCCCACGAACTGCGCTCGCCCCTGGCACGCCTGCGCATCGCCCTGGCCCTGGCGGAGCGGGCCGAACCGCAGCAGCGGGAAGCCCTCTGGCCGCGCCTGCGTCAGGAATGCGACCGCCTGGAAGCGCTGATAGCCGAAATCCTCGCCCTGGCCCGGCTGGACGCGGAACCGGGCGCACGCCAGACCATCGCCGTGCGGCCGCTGTTGGCAAAACTGAAGGAAGACGCCCGGCTGCTGGCGCCGGAACAGGAAGTGCGCATCGACTGCAGCGGCGAGCCGCAGCTTGAAGGCTGGCCCGACATGCTGGAACGGGCGCTGGACAACCTGCTGCGCAACGCCATGCGCTTCAACCCGCAGGGGCTGCCGGTGGAGTTGACGGTGACGGAGCAGGACGCCGGCCTGACGATTAGGGTCCGCGACCACGGCCCGGGGGTTCTAGCAGAACACCTGGCACAGCTGGGGGAACCCTTCTTCCGCGCGCCCAACCAATCCGGTGCCGGACACGGGCTGGGGCTGGCGATCGCCCGCCGGGCGGTAGAACGCCTCGGAGGCAACCTGCAGTTGGACAATCATCCCGAGGGCGGCTTCATCGCCACCCTGGAATTGCCCGCTGCACTGAAGGCCTGATCAGCCCCAGGTCTGGACGAATTCCGCCGGAGCCAGCTCCGGCGCGGCACGACGCTCGCCCTCGACGCTGCCCAGGTAGAGGAACCCGACCACCCGCTCGTTCTCCGCAAGTCCGAGGCCTGCAGCGACGGTGCGGTCGTAAGCCAGGTCGCCGGTGCGCCAGATGGCGCCCAGGCCCTGGGCATGGGCGGCCAACAGGATGCTGTGGGCGGCACAGCCGGCCGAGAGCAGTTGCTCCATCTCCGGCACCTTGTGGCCGGCCTGCAATTTAGCGATCACCACCACCATCAACGGCGCCCGCATCGGCATGTTGCGGGCCTTGGTCGTGGCAGCTTCCGGGGCTTGCGGGTCCTTGGCCAGCACGGCGGAAACGAACAGCTCGCCGAGCTTCTCGCGCGCCGCGCCCTCGATGCTGAGGAAACGCCATGGGCGCAGGTAGCCGTGGTCCGGCGCGCGCAGGGCCGCACGGAACAGCACTTCGCGCTGGGCGGCGTCCGGCGCCGGCGCCTGCAGGCGGGCCAGGGATACGCGGTTGAGCAGAGCGTCGAGAGCCTCCATCGGCCACCTCCAGAAATCAGGGAGCCGGCATTCTAGCCGATAACGCGATTCAGTCTTGCGTCTGCTGCGATCAGGCCTCCCGCCTCGGCGCCTAAGCCGGCTGCAACGAAGACTGACCAGCACCCGGAAGCGGGTCCATCCAGCGACGAAAACCCGCCAAGCCTTTGCCTGCGGGCGTTTCCGGGCCTCCGAAGGGTCGGTAGAATGACTCGCCCTTCACCCCGACCAGAGGGTCCCATGTCCCTACCGACCCTGCGCATCATCGGCTTCATCATCGGCATCTTCCTCATCACCCTGGCCGCGAGCATGGTCATTCCCATGCTCACCCTGCTGGCTTTCGAGCGCACCGATGACATCTCCGCCTTCCTCTGGTCGAGCCTGATCACCTTCGCCACCGGCCTGGCCCTGATCGCTCCCGGTCGCGCCGAGCACACCCACCTGCGCCCAAGGGACATGTATATGCTGACCACGGCCAGCTGGGTGGTGGTCTGCGGCTTCGCCGCCCTGCCCATGGTGCTGATCCAGCACATCAGCTACACGGACTCCTTCTTCGAGACCATGTCCGGCATCACCACCACCGGTTCCACCGTGCTCACCGGCCTGGATCACGCCTCGCCCGGCCTGCTGATCTGGCGCTCGATGCTGCACTGGCTGGGCGGTATCGGCTTCATCGGCATGGCGGTGGCCATCCTGCCTCTGCTGCGGGTTGGCGGCATGCGCCTGTTCCAGACCGAATCCTCCGACTGGGGCGAGAAGGTCATGCCGCGCTCGCACATGGTCGCCAAGTTCATCGTGCTGGTGTACGCCGGGCTGACCGTGCTCGGCACCCTGGCATTCTGGCTGGCGGGCATGACCCCCTTCGAATCGGTGAACCACTCCATGTCGCTGATCTCCACCGGCGGATTCTCCACTTCGGACGCGTCCCTGGCGAACTGGAAACAACCTGCGGTGCACTGGGTGGCGGTGGCGGCGATGATCTTCGGCAGCCTGCCCTTCACCCTCCTGGTGGCCACCTTCCGCGGCAATCGAACGGCCCTGCTGCGCGACCACCAGGTGCACGGTTTTCTCGGTTTCCTGGTGGTCACCTGGCTGCTCGTAGGCACCTGGCTCTGGGCCAACTCCGACAACCCATGGCTGGACGCCGTGCGCATCGTCGCGGTCAACATCACCTCGGTGGTCACAACCACCGGTGTGGCCCTCGGCGACTACACCCTCTGGGGCAGCTTCTCGGTAATGCTGTTCTTCTACCTGACCTTCATCGGCGGCTGCTCCGGCTCCACCGCCGGCGGCCTGAAGATCTTCCGCTTCCAGGTGGCCTGGCAGTTGCTCAACGCCAACCTGAAACAGCTGGTGCACCCGCGCGCGGTGATCAAGCAGCAGTACAACGGGCACAACCTGGACGATGACATCGTCCGCTCGCTGATCACCTTCTCTTTCTTCTTCACCACCACCATCGCGGTGATCGCATTCGGCCTCTGCCTGATCGGCCTGGACTGGGTCACCGCCCTTACCGGCGCCGCCACCGCCGTGTGTAATGTGGGGCCGGGCCTGGGCCCGATCATCGGGCCGGTGGGCAACTTCTCCACCTTGCCGGATTCGGCGAAGTGGCTGCTGACCATCGGCATGCTCCTGGGCCGTCTGGAAATCCTCACGGTCCTGGTACTGTTCACGCCGGCCTTCTGGAAGCACTGAGCAGGTTTACAGCGAGCGGGGCGCGGTTAGAATTGCGCCTTTCGCCCATCATCCAGAAAAAGAACCCATGGCCCTGCCGACTCTCCGCATCATCGGCTTTCTCATCGGCATTTTCCTGATCACCCTCGCGGTCAGCATGGCCATCCCCGTGCTGACCCTGGTGTTCTACGACCGCACCGGCGACATCAATTCGTTCGTCTGGTCCAGCCTGATCACCTTTGTCGCGGGCCTGGCGCTGATCATCCCCGGACGTCCGGAACACGTGCATCTACGTCCGCGCGACATGTACCTGCTGACGGTGTCGAGCTGGATCATCGTGGGTATCTTCGCGGCCCTGCCCTTCCTGTTCACCCAGCACATCAGCTACACGGACGCCTACTTCGAGAGCATGTCCGGCATCACCGCCACCGGCGCCACCGTGCTGAGCGGCCTGGACACCATGTCGCCGGGCATCCTCATCTGGCGCTCGCTGCTGCACTGGCTGGGGGGCATCGGCTTCATCGGCATGGCCGTGGCGATCCTGCCGCTGCTGCGCATCGGTGGTATGCGCCTGTTCCAGACCGAATCCTCCGACCGCTCGGAAAAGGTCATGCCGCGCTCGCACATGGTGGCCAAGTACATCGTCGCCATCTATGTGGGGTTCACCGTGCTTGGCAGCCTGGCCTTCTGGGGGGCGGGCATGGGGCTGTTCGATGCGGTCAACCACGCCATGTCAGCCATCTCCACAGGCGGTTTCTCCACCTCAGACCAGTCGCTGGCCAAGTGGGACCTGCCGGCGGTGCACTGGGTGGCCGTGGTGGTGATGATCCTCGGTAGCCTGCCGTTCATGCTCTATGTGTCGGTGCTGCGTGGCCATCGCATGGCACTGTTCAAGGATGAGCAGGTACAAGGTTTCCTCGCGCTGCTGGTGGTCATCTGGCTGGTGCTCGGCACCTGGTACTGGATGACGACCAAACTGCACTGGCTGGACGCGCTTCGCCACGTGGCGGTCAACACCACCTCGGTGCTTACCACCACCGGTTTCGCCCTGGGCGATTACAGCCTCTGGGGCAACTTCTCGCTGATGCTGTTCTTCTACCTGGGCTTCGTCGGCGGCTGCTCCGGCTCCACCGCCGGCGGCATCAAGATCTTCCGTTTCCAGGTGGCCTACATCCTGCTCAAGGCCAACCTCCAGCAACTGGTGCACCCACGGGCGGTGATCAAGCAGGTCTACAACGGCCATCGCCTGGACGACGATATCGTCCGCTCGATCCTGACCTTCTCGTTCTTCTTCACCATCATCATCTGCGCCATCGCACTGGGCCTGTCGCTGCTGGGCCTGGACTGGATCACCGCCCTGACTGGCGCGGCCGCCACCGTCTCGGGCGTCGGCCCGGGCCTGGGCGAGATCATTGGCCCGGCCGGCAACTTCTCCAGCCTGCCAGATGCCGCCAAATGGCTGCTGACCCTGGGCATGCTGCTGGGCCGCCTGGAGATCCTCACCGTGCTGGTGCTGATGACGCCCTATTTCTGGCGGCATTGAGGCCCGTAGGCCCGCAAGGCCCGCTGCGCGGGACGCTCAACGGCGGGAGCAAATCCGCCCCGCGCACAATGCGGCTTCTTTAGTTCGATCTGGACCGTAGGGTGCGCTGTGCGCACCAATTCCGGGATCGGTTTCGACACCCCGTCAAACCGCCGGTGCGCACGGTGTTCAGCCGGTATACATGGGTAACGCTTGTCGGGAGACATGGGTAACGGGTGGATAGTCATGGCTTGGGTTGCCTGAGATCAATCTGGCGCACGGTCTTGTGGATGAACACCACGTCGAAGACGCCGTCGGTCGCGGTCGGACGGATGGCAACCCGCTCTCCCGCCAGGCCGCC
>NZ_SSOH01000039.1:0-31433 GCF_029873155.1 Pseudomonas sp. BN515
AGACTCGAACTCGCGACCCCGACCTTGGCAAGGTCGTGCTCTACCAACTGAGCTATTCCCGCATACAACCTTTACAGCCCGCACTCTAGGTGCGCCCAACCCCTTATCGGGACTGGGTAAGCAAGGCCTTGGCCCTGCTTTTGAATCTGGAGCGGGAAACGAGACTCGAACTCGCGACCCCGACCTTGGCAAGGTCGTGCTCTACCAACTGAGCTATTCCCGCAATATTGGCGTCCCCTAGGGGACTCGAACCCCTGTTACCGCCGTGAAAGGGCGGTGTCCTAGGCCACTAGACGAAGGGGACGCGGCCCGGAACTTACAACAGCTTTCATGCTTTCTTCCGGCTTCTCAGCGCTGCCTGGGCATCGCGTCGAAGTGGCGCGCATTCTAGGGACGCCTCGAACACCCGTCAACCCCCTATCAAAAACTTTTTAAAATCAAAGACTTCTGCTCAAAATTTGATCCGCCTCTATGAGCGCGGAAGTCGAGCCTCTAAACTCAGCCCATTCTGACAAGAACCTCGGAGCCCTATAGATGTCGCCACTCGTGATCACCCTGTTGATCGTTGTCGGTATCGTCATCCTTATTGTCATTGGCTACGTGAACCACATGGTGGAGAACAGCAAACTGGAGAAGGCCCGACTCAAGGCCGACCTCAGTGACCGCATCCGCCGCTGCGCCGACCTTTCCGAAACCCTCCCCGGCCAGATGGTTTCCCCCGCACTCAAGCTGCTGCTGACCCGACTGCAATTGCAGCTCGGCGAACGCCTGCTGCAGGTGGACAAGAACGACAACGCCCTCAAGACCCGCCTCGGGCAACTCCGCCCGCTGGTCGGCCAGGGCGAATCCATCGCGGTGAACAATCCACCACAGAAGATCGCCAGCGAAGCCAAGGCCAAGGAAATCCGCTTCCAGCTGGAAAGCCTCCACGGCCAGATCACCCGCGCCGCCCAGGATGGCCTGCTACCGGCCAACGAGGCCAAGAGCTGGGTGAAGGACATCCGCGACATGCTGGTCCAGCTGCACGTGGAGTTCTTCACCAACCTCGGCCTGCAGGCCCTGCAGGAAAACCAGCCGCGCCAGGCTCGCCTGGCCTTCGAGCGCGGCGTCCAGTACCTGCAGAAACAGCCCGATCCCGCCCACTACCAGAATCAGCTGCAACAGCTGAAAGCCCATCTCGCGCGCGCCAACGCCCTGGTGCTGGAAAACGCCCAGCCGAGCGCTGACGAACCGAGCGAGCTGACTGAGGGTCTTAAGTCATTGGAAGACGAAGACACCTGGAAGAAGAAGAACATCTACGACTGATCCGCTCAGACGAGGACCTCCCGATGAGCCTGACCCTCTACGGCGCCCCGCTGTCTCCTTTCGTGCGCAAAGTGCGCCTCTACCTGCTGGAAAAGGGGCTGGACTACCAGCTGGAAATCGTCTCGCCCTTCAGCCAGCCGAGCTGGTTCCGCGAGCTGAGTCCCCTGGGCCGCATTCCGGCCCTGCGTGACGGCGACGTGACCCTTGCCGACTCCAGCGTGATCTGCCAGTACCTGGAAGAGAAGCACACCCAACTCGCCCCGCTTTACGGCCGTGACACCGAGGAGCGCGCACGGGTCCGCTGGCTGGAGAAGTATTGCGACTACGAAGTGGCCCCACTGGCCACCTTCGGCGTGTTCCGCAACCGGACCCTGAAGCCATCCATGGGCCAGGCCTGCGACGAAGCCATCGTCCAGGCAGCCCTGGTGGACAAGCTGCCGCCCCACTTCGACTATCTGGAGAAGGCCCTGGGTACCGCAGAGTACTTCGTCGGCGAGCGCCTGACCTTGGCAGACCTTGCCTTCGCCACCCAGATGATCAACATGGAGCACGGCGGCGAGCGCCTCGATGCCGGGCGCTGGCCGCACCTGGCAGCCCACTACGAGCGCATGACCGCGCGGGAATCGGTGCAGGCCGTGTTGCCGGGCGAACAGAAGATCCTCGCCAAGCTGGCCGGCCGCACCTGAGCCTGTCGCCACCACCAACCCATGAAAAAGCCCGGACAAGTCCGGGCTTTTTATTACCGCTCGATCAGCAGTCGGTCAGGCGCAGGTAGATCGACGCCAGCTGCTCGATGCCAGCCTGGTCCTCTGCGGTGAAGCGCGCCAGCTTGGGGCTGTCCAGGTCGAGCACACCGATCAGGCGGCCGTCCTTCACCAGCGGCACTACCAGTTCACTGTTGGACGCGCTGTCGCAGGCGATGTGGCCAGGGAAGGCGTGCACGTCTTCCACCCGCTGGGTTTCCCGGGTGCGCGCCGCTGCGCCGCAGACGCCCTTGCTGAAGGGGATACGCACGCAGGCGACCTTGCCCTGGAACGGGCCGAGCACCAGCTCCTCGTTGCGATTGAGGTAGAAGCCGGCCCAGTTCAGGTCCGCCAGCTCGTTGAATAGAAAGGCAGAGAACTGCGAGCTGTTGGCGATGAAATCGCGCTCATCGGCCAGCAGGGATTCCAGCTGGGCAGCCAGCAGCGCATAGCCGGACAGGCCCGCGCCAGTCTGTTGCAGATCGATCATTTGGAAGACTCCAGCAAAGCGAGCCCGACCCAGTGGCGGGCGAATTGATAGGCGCAACGGCCATTGCGATTACCGCGCCCCAGTGCCCAGCGGATCGCCAGTATTTCCAGCTCCTCGGTCCACCCCCATTTCAGGGCAGCCGGTTCGGCCAGCACGCCGATCCAGTGGCGCACCACGGCCAGGAAGTGGTCCTGGGTAAAGGGATAGAAGGACAACCAGAGGCCGAAGCGGTCGGACAGGGCGATCTTGTCTTCCACCGCTTCGTTGGGATGCAGTTCGCCGTCTACCATCTGCCAGTGCTCGTTGTCGCTCTGCTTCTCCGGCACTAGGTGGCGGCGGTTGGAGGTGGCGTAGAGCAGCACGTTGTCCGGGGCACGTTCCAGGGAACCATCCAGCACGCTCTTGAGCACGCGGTAGTCGCCCTCGCCCGCCTCGAAGGACAGGTCATCGCAGAACAGCACGAAGCGCTGCGGCAGGCCGGCCAGTTGCTCCACCACGCGCGGCAGGTCGGCCAGGTGGTCGCGTTCGATCTCGATCAGGCGCAGGCCGGCACCGGCATGCTCGGCCAGCAGCGCGCGAACCAGGGAAGATTTACCGGTGCCCCGGGCGCCCCAGAGCAGCGCATGGTTGGCCGGCAGCCCGTCGACGAACTGGCGGGTGTTTCCAGCCAGCTGCTCACGCTGTTTGTCGACACCGATCAGGTCGGCGAGGGACAGGTCCAGGCTGATGTCCAGCGGTTGCAGGTATCCGCTGCGACCATCGCGATGCCAGCGTGCAGCCAGGCTCTTCTTCCAGTCGATTACCGGTCGAGGTACGGGCAACAGGGGTTCGAGACGGGCCAGCACCGCATCGGCGCGCTCGAGAATCTCATACAGGCGGGAATCCACGTTCAACTCCTTCTTCAGCCGCAGCCATCAGGCGCTGCCGGCAGACGGGATAGGCTATGCTTGGCAAGCCCTCGGAACAAGGCCAAATCCCAAGCCCCATGGATATTCCGCTGACACAACGGCTGTCATTCAAGCAGGCCAGCCTCACGGTGCTGGTGGCGTTCCTCCTCGGCACCGTCCTCAGCGTCATCCAGGTAGCCAGCGACTATCTCAACGAAAACGCCTCGATCGAACGCGAGATCAAGGCGCTCCTTGAGATCGCCCACAGCCCGGCCGCGCGCATCGCCTACAACATCGACGCCGAACTGGCCCAGGAACTGGTCCTCGGCCTCTTGCGCTCGCCAGCGGTGATTCGCGCGGAGATCATCGACAACAACGGAGCGGTGCTGGCCAGCGTCAGCCGTCCGCGCACCGAAAGCGACTTCCGTATCTTCAGCGACTACCTGTTCGGTGAGCAGCGCGAGTTCGAGGACCCGCTCTATATCATCCACGCCCCCAACGAAACCCTGGGCGTCCTGCGCCTGGAAGTGGACACCTTCGCCTTCGGCAGCCACTTCCTGCGCCGCGCCATGATCACCCTGCTCAGCGGCTTCGTGCGCAGCCTGCTGCTGTCGCTGATCCTCCTGGTGCTCTTCTACAGCATGCTGACCAAGCCGCTGGTGGAGCTGATCCGCGGCCTCAGCGAGCGCGACCCGCGCGCCTCGCCAGATACCAAGCTGCCCTGCCCGCCCGGCCACGAGCAGGACGAGATCGGTGTGCTGGTGGAAGTGACGAACCGCCAGTTGGCCAGCCTGGCCACCGAAATGCAGCAGCGCCGCGAGGCGGACGAGCGCCTCAACCAGTACCTGGCCGAGCTGGAGAACATCGTGTCGGCGCGCACCGCCGAGCTGAAGGCCGCCAACAGCCGCCTCAGCCGCTACAACCAGGAACTTGAGGTGGCGCGCAGTACCGCGCTGGAAATGGCCAAGGCCCGCGCCGCCTTCCTCGCCAACATGAGCCACGAGATCCGAACGCCGCTCAACGGCCTGCTAGGCATGCTTGACCTGGCGCTGGACGGCCCGCTCAACAACGAGCAGCGACGCCAGCTGCAGATCGCCCACGACTCCGGCAGCGTGCTGGTGGAACTGCTCAACGACATCCTCGACCTGTCCAAGTTCGAAGCCGGCCAACTGGAGCTGGAGCAGATCCCCTTCGACCTTGGCACCTTGGTGGAAGACACCGCCAACCTGCTGTCGCAGAACACGGCGCCCGGCGTCGAGCTGACCTGCCTGATCGACCCGAAACTACCGTCGCTGGTGGTGGGCGACCCGACGCGGGTGCGCCAGGTGATCAGCAACCTCCTGTCCAACGCCCTCAAGTTCACCCGATTCGGCCGCGTCGACCTGCGCGCTGCTCCCAGTCCAGGCGGCGTGCTGATCACGGTTCGCGATACCGGCATCGGCATCTCAGCCGAAGCCCTGCCCAAACTGTTCCAGCCCTTCTCCCAGGGCAGCGCCGGCATCACCCGGCAATTTGGCGGCACCGGCCTTGGCCTGGCGCTGACCCGCCATCTGTGCGAGGCCATGCAGGGCCAGCTGGACGTGAAATCCCAGGAAGGTCTGGGCAGCCTGTTCAGTGCGGAATTGCCACTGGTGGAGCACAGCCCGGCGGAATCACGCGCGCCGATGCAGGGCAAGGTCATCGCCCTGTGCAGCGCCAAGAGCGGCCTGGCCGAGATGCTGGGGACCTGGTTGCCGCTGTGGGGATTGGAATTCGAACGCCGCGACGCGGGCACCGACCTCAGCGGTGCACACGCCGACCTGCTGATCAGCGACAACCCCGACTGCCTGGAAAACCTGCGTCGCACCGCCCATATGCCCATCCTGCTGGTCACCGGCTACGGCAGCTTCCTGCCGCCACCACGGGCGGCGACCCTGACACCCTTGCACCAGTTGGCCCGCCCCCTGTCGCGGGCGGCGTTGCACCAGGCCCTGCAGCGGGTACTGCTGAAACTCCCGGACGAAGCGCCAGCGGCAGCACCGGAAACCGCCGAACCTCAGCATCGCCATGCGCGGGTGCTGCTGGTGGAGGACAACGCGGTGAACCAGCTGGTGGCCAAGGGCATGCTGGCGAAACTGGGCTGCGAAGTGCTGCTGGCGACCCACGGCGCCGAAGCCCTGAGCCGCCTGGAGCAATCGGCCGTCGACCTGGTGTTGATGGACTGCAACATGCCGGTGATGGACGGCTACGAAGCGACCCGGCGCATTCGCCAGAGTGGCCGCTGGCCGGACCTGCCGATCATCGCCCTGACCGCCAATGCCCTGCCGGACGAACGCGAACGCTGCCGCGCCGCCGGCATGGACGACTACCTGGCCAAGCCGTTCCGCCGCGAGGAGCTGGTGGCCTTGCTCGACACTTGGCTGCCGGCTACTCAGGCAACCCGATGAGCTGACCCAGCAACTCGCCGAGGCGCGCGCGCAGTTCTGCCATTTCGTTGAGGTCCAGACCGCTGGCGCAGATCAGCTCATTGCGCAGCGGCATCACCTTATCCCGCAGGGCAGCGCCCTCTTCCGTCAGCGCCAGGTGCACTTCACGCTCGTCATGGGCCGCGCGCTTGCGGCGCACCAACCCGAGCTGCTCCAGGCGTTTAAGCAACGGCGTGAGGGTGCCCGAATCCAGCAGCAGGCGCTCGCCCAGGGCCTTGACCGTGGGTTGTTCCGGCGCCCGTGCGTGCCACTCCCAGAGCACCAGCATGACCAGGTACTGCGGGTAGGTCAGGCCAAGGGGCTCCAGCAGCGGCCGGTAACCACGAATCACCGCGCGGGACGCGGCGTAGAGCTTGAAACAGAGCTGGTTATCCAGCAGCAGCTCCGGCTCGATCGATGGCGTGTTCATTTCAGCAGGGCTTCGATCTCGGCGGTGATCTCTTCCGGCTTGGTGGTCGGCGCGAAGCGCTGGATGCGCTGGCCGTCCTGGCTGATCAGGAACTTGGTGAAGTTCCATTTGATGCCCTGGCTGCCCAGCAGGCCCGGTGCGCGCTTCTTCAGCTGCACGTAGAGCGGATGGGCCTGCGCGCCGTTCACGTCAATCTTCTTGAACAGCGGGAAGCTGACGCCGAAGTTCAGTTCGCAGAACTCGCTGATGGCGCCTTCGTCACCCGGTTCCTGCTTGCCGAACTGGTTGCAGGGGAAGCCCAGCACCACCAGGCCCCGCTCCTTGTATTGCTGCCAGAGCTCTTCCAGGCCCTTGTACTGCGGGGTGAAGCCGCACTTGCTCGCGGTATTGACCACCAGCAGGGCCTTGCCGCCGAAGTCCCCGAGGGTCTTCTGCTCGCCTTTGATGGTGGTGACGGGGATATCGAGGATCTTGTCGCTCATGGTCGGAACCTGTTCGGGGAATTTAGATCCAGAAAAATAGCTCTCAATTAAATTGCGTGCAATTTAATTTCTCTATAAAAAGGCCCGCCTTTTGGCGGGCCTCATCAAAAGCCGCGCGCTTAACGCGGTTCGAGCTTCAGCGACACCGAGTTGATGCAATAACGCAGACCGGTGGGACGCGGGCCGTCCGGGAAGACATGGCCCAGATGGGCATCGCAGCGGGCACAGCGCACCTCGATACGGTGCATGCCGTGGCTGAAGTCCTCGCGCTCGGCAATGACGTCCTTGCCCACCGGCTGGAAGTAACTCGGCCAGCCGCTGCCGGAATCGTACTTGGCATCGGAGTCGAACAGCGCTTCACCGCAACAAGCGCAGTGGTAGATGCCTGGCGTCTTGGTGGCGTAGTACTCGCCGGTAAAGGCACGCTCGGTGCCACCCAGACGGCAAACGTGGAACTGGGTATCGGAAAGCTCCTCACGCCAGCTTTCCAGGGGTTTCTCAAGCTTGTCCATGACAGTCCTCGGCAATGGTAAAAAAGCCCGATCCCGACCTTTTCGGGCCATCGGGCCGCACGTATCATGCGCGATTCATCAGACGCCAGTCTGGCAGTGGCGTTACAGGCTGCCAAGGCGCATCGATCCCCGTCGCCTCGCGCGACCCTTTTCACTCGGGACATCCACGCATCATGCAGGTCAGCAAATCGAACAAGCTCGCCAATGTCTGCTACGACATCCGCGGACCGGTGCTCAAGCACGCCAAACGCCTGGAAGAGGAAGGCCATCGCATCCTCAAGCTGAACATCGGCAATCCGGCGCCGTTCGGTTTCGAAGCCCCGGAGGAAATCCTCCAGGACGTGATTCGCAACCTGCCCACCGCCCAGGGCTACAGCGATTCCAAGGGCCTGTTCAGCGCGCGCAAGGCCGTGATGCAGTACTACCAGCAGAAGCAGGTGGAAGGCGTCGGCATCGAGGACATCTACCTCGGCAACGGCGTCTCCGAGCTGATCGTGATGGCCATGCAGGCCTTGCTGAACAATGGCGATGAGGTGCTGATCCCGGCACCGGACTACCCGCTGTGGACCGCCTCCGTGGCCCTGGGTGGCGGCAAGCCGGTGCATTACCTGTGCGACGAACAGGCCGGCTGGTTCCCCGACATTGCCGACATGAAGGCGAAGATCACCCCGAACACCAAGGCCCTGGTGCTGATCAACCCGAACAACCCCACTGGCGCGGTGTATTCCCGCGAAGTGCTGATGGACATCGTCGAACTGGCCCGCCAGCACAACCTGGTGCTGTTCTCCGACGAGATCTACGACAAGATCCTCTACGACGAGGCCCAGCACATCTCCACCGCCGCCCTCGCGCCGGACGTGCTCTGCCTGACCTTCAACGGCCTGTCCAAGTCCTATCGCGTGGCCGGCTTCCGTTCCGGCTGGGTGGCGATTTCCGGTCCCAAGCACAAGGCCCAGAGCTACATCGAAGGCCTGGATATCCTGGCCAACATGCGCCTGTGCGCCAACGTACCCAGCCAGCACGCGATCCAGACCGCCCTCGGCGGCTACCAGAGCATCAACGACCTGGTCCTGCCCAACGGCCGCCTGCTGGAACAGCGCAACCGCGCCTGGGAACTGCTCAATGACATCCCCGGCGTCAGCTGCGTGAAGCCCATGGGCGCGCTCTACGCCTTCCCGAAGATCGACCCGAAGGTCTGCCCGATCCACAACGACGAGAAGTTCGTCCTCGACCTGCTGCTCTCCGAAAAGTTGCTGATCGTCCAGGGCACCGCCTTCAACTGGCCGTGGCCGGACCACTTCCGCGTGGTCACCCTGCCCCGCGTCGACGACCTCGAGCAGGCCATCGGCCGCATCGGCAACTTCCTCAAGTCGTATCGCCAGTAACGGCCAATGGACCTGCAGATCGACGACTTCTACAAGGACTGCGCCACCGGCCTGCTACAGCTGTATCAGGCCTTTCCGCGGCGCATTGCGCTCTATGTGGAAGACCTGATCGGTCCGTCCGAACCGGATGAGTTCGGCCTGCCCAGCAAGCGCCACGAAAGCTGCCTGGGCGCCCTGCTCTGGCTTGCAGACGAGGGCTACCTGCGCTTCGACAGCACCATCCATTTCGAAGCGCTGGACCAGGCGACCCTCACCGAGAAGGGCTTTCTGCGGATGTCCCGCGCGCTGCCTGGCGCGCTGGCCAATCCCGAAACGCTGCCACCCAGCATCCTGCGGGTCCGCGCCAGCCTTGCGCAGCAACTGCGCGATGCCCTGCGCAATGCCGACAGCGAACGCCTCGTACGCCTGACTCGACTAATCTTCGAGAGCAGTGCCGACGTCCTGGGCGACATAGTTTGAAATAGTCCCTGGTTGAATACGCCAGGGCCGCCCCTTATATACCCCCGCATACGAAACCGCTTTCCGCCGTGAGGAGACTGTTCCAATCATGATGCGCATTCTGTTGTTCCTGGCCACAAACCTTGCAGTCCTGGTGATTGCCAGCATCACCCTGAAGCTGCTGGGCGTAGACCGGTTCACCGGCCAGAACTACGGCAGCCTGCTGGTCTACTGCGCCGTGTTCGGCTTCGCCGGCTCGCTGATCTCGCTGTTCATCTCCAAGTGGATGGCGAAGATGAGTACCGGCACCGAGATCATCACCCAGCCCCGCACCCGCCATGAGCAGTGGCTGCTGCAGACCGTCGAGCAACTGTCCCGCGAAGCCGGCATCAAGATGCCGGAAGTGGGCATCTTCCCAGCCTACGAAGCGAACGCCTTCGCCACCGGCTGGAACAAGAACGATGCACTGGTGGCCGTGAGCCAGGGCCTGCTGGAGCGCTTCTCCCCCGATGAAGTGAAAGCCGTACTGGCCCACGAGATCGGCCACGTGGCCAACGGCGACATGGTCACCCTGTCGCTGATCCAGGGCGTGGTGAACACCTTCGTGATGTTCTTCGCGCGCATCTTCGGCAACTTCGTCGACAAGGTGATCCTGAAGAACGAAGAAGGCCCCGGCATCGGCTACTTCGTCGCGACCATCTTCGCTGAACTGGTCCTGGGCATCCTCGCCAGCATCATCGTCATGTGGTTCTCGCGCCGCCGCGAGTACCGCGCCGACGAGGCCGGCGCCAGCCTGGCCGGCACCAACGCCATGATCGGCGCCCTGCAGCGCCTGCGTGCCGAGCAAGGCGTACCGGTGCAGATGCCCGACAGCCTGACCGCCTTCGGCATCAACGGCGGCCTGAAGCACGGCCTCGCCGGCCTGCTGATGAGCCATCCGCCGCTGGAAGACCGCATCGAGGCCCTGCGCCGCCGCGGCTGAAACGAATCACACTGACTTGGGCGGCCAATTGGCCGCCCTTTTTTGCCTGCTCCGATCGTAGGTTGTGGCTGAGCTCCGCGAAGCCCAACAATTCGTCGCTATCTACGACTCAGGCGGAACACCGGCTCGTGCAGGCTATCCAGCCCGCGAGAGGCGAACTTCCAGTTCTTTTCCAGCACGTCGTTGCGCTCCAGCAGCTCGACTTCCCAGCCGGCCTCCAGGTGACGGCGCACTTCGGATTCGGGCACCGAGAACGGCGGCCCTTCCAGGCGCGCCTGCTCGTACTCCAGCGTGACCATCAGCCCATCACAACGCGCAGGCAGGATGCGTTGCAGATGAGCCACATACTCATCACGCATGGCGGGCGGCAACGCGATCAAGGCCGCGCGATCGTAAAGCCCGTGACACCCGGCGACATCCGCTGCGGTGACGGCGAAGAAGTCGCCCTGAAGAATCTCGATGGCACCCGCGCTGTAGCGACGCAGGGCACCCTGTTGCGACACCTCGGGCTTCAGCCCCTGCTCGGCGAAGAAATCCTCCACTGCACGCTCGGCCAGTTCAACGCCGAGCACCCTGTAGCCCTGCCCGGCCAGCCACACCAGATCCAGTGTCTTGCCGCAGAGTGGCACCAGCACCTGGCAACCCCGTGCCAGCCCGAGCTGCGGCCAGTAGCGTTCGAGGTAAGGATTGACCTCGCGCAGGTGGAAGCCGATCTGATTCTCCGCCCAACGTGCCTGCCAGAACTGCTCGTCCATGACGCCTCCACAAATTCGATCAAATAGCTCAAATAATTATGCTGGAAATCGATATATCCAGCCCGGATGATGCCGGAATCCTACCGGAGGAATTCCGAAATGCTACCCAGCCTCTACATCTCCCACGGCTCTCCCATGCTCGCCCTGGAGCCCGGTGAAAGCGGTCCGGCGCTCAAGACCCTGGCCGACTCCCTGCCGCGTCCCAAGGCGATCCTGGTGGTTTCCGCCCACTGGGAGAGCAATCAGCTGCTGCTCAGCGGCAGCCCGCATCCGGAAACCTGGCACGACTTCTACGGCTTCCCGCCGCCGCTCTACGCCGTGCAATACCCGGCACCCGGCGCACCACAGCTGGCCGAGGAAATCGCAGCCCTGCTGACCGAAGCCGGCTTTCCTGCCGGGGTCGACCCGGAACGCCCATTCGACCATGGTACCTGGGTGCCGTTGACGCTGATGTACCCCGAGGCCGATATCCCGGTGGTCCAGCTGTCGCTACCCAGTCGCCTGGGCCCAGCATTCCAGACCCGCATCGGCCAGGCCCTGGCGAGCCTGCGGGAACGCGGCATCCTGCTGATCGGTTCGGGCAGCATCACCCACAACCTGGGCGAACTGAACTGGCGCGCCGGTCCCGACGTGGTCACCCCCTGGGCCAAGGAATTCCGCGACTGGATGGTGGAACACCTCGAAGCCAACGACGAAGCCGCCCTGCACGACTACCGCAGCCTCGCGCCCCACGCCGCGCGCAACCATCCACGGGACGAGCATCTGCTCCCGCTCTACTTCGCCCGCGGTGCCGGCAGCCGCTTTGGCCTGGTGCACAGCGGCTTCACCCTGGGGGCGCTGGGGATGGATATCTATCGATTTGACTGAGCAGCGATGCTCTTGTAGGGGAGAATTCATTCGCCATTCAGACCGCAGGGCTGCCTTGCCAAGCCGAAGGGGGCAACTACGTCGCCCTTGGCGAATGAATTCGCCCCTACAATGAATCGATACCCCGAACGACACCCACAAAAAAGCCCCGCAATTGCGGGGCTTTTTCGTTTTACAGCATCGCGCTTCAGTCTTCGCGGTAGCGGCGAAGCTTGAGCTGTTTGCCGGCCACACGAGTGTCCTTGAGCTTGCCCAGCAGGCGGTCGAGGCCTTCTTCCGGCAGCTCGATCAGGCTGAAGGTTTCGCGAATCTGGATACGACCGATGGCCTCACGGGCGATGCCGCCCTCGTTGAGGATGGCGCCCAGCAGGTTCTTCGCGGCGATACCGTCGCGGGTACCCAGCGCGGTACGGCAGCGTACACGGCCTTCGCCCAGCGGCATCGGCGCACGACGCTCGCGGTATTCACCACGCTCGCCACGGTCAGCACCATCACGCTCGCGGCGCTCGCGCGGCTGGAAGCTGGGCACCAGGGGCTGTTCGCGCTCCACGTCCGCCAGGTTCAGGGCCTGGCCGTTGGTGGCGCGCTGCAGCAGCGCGGCAGCCAGGGCATGCGGGGTGCAACCGATATCGGCCACCAGACGATCCAGCAGATCGCCGTACTTTGCATCGGCCTCGGCCACCAGCGGGGTGAGGCTGGTGTTCAGTTTCTTGATGCGCGCGTCCAGCACTTGCTGGGCGTTGGGCAGGCGCACTTCAGCGACCTTCTGACCGGTCACACGCTCGATCACCTGCAGCATGCGGCGCTCACGCGGGGTTACCAGCAGCAGCGCACGACCATCGCGACCGGCACGGCCAGTACGGCCGATACGGTGCACGTAGGATTCCGGATCGTAGGGCATGTCCACGTTGAACACGTGGGTGATACGCGGTACGTCGATACCGCGAGCAGCAACGTCGGTGGCGACCACGATGTCCAGACGGCCGTCCTTCAGCGACTCGATCACGCGCTCACGCTGGTTCTGGGCGATGTCGCCGTTCAGCGCAGCGGCCTTGTAGCCCTTGGCTTCCAGGGCGCTGGCGAGGTCCAGGGTGGCCTGCTTGGTACGCACGAAGGCGATCAGCGCGTCGAATTCCTCGACTTCCAGCAGACGCAGGACAGCCGGGGTCTTCTGGTCGGCGTGGACCATCAGGTGGGCCTGCTCGATGCGCGCCACGGTCTGGGTCTTGGCAGCGATCTTGACGTGCTGCGGGTTACGCAGGTGACGCTCGGCGATCGAGCGGATCGACGGCGGCAGGGTAGCGGAGAACAGCACGCTCTGGCGGCTTTCCGGGAGGGCTTCGAAGATCACTTCGAGGTCGTCCATGAAACCGAGCTTGAGCATTTCGTCCGCTTCGTCCAGCACCAGCTGCTGCACGGTGGCGAGCATCTTGTCATCGCGACGCAGGTGGTCGCACAGACGGCCGGGGGTCGCCACGATCACCTGGGCGCCCTGGCGCAGGGCCTTGAGCTGCGGACCCATGGGCGCGCCGCCGTATACGGCGACCACGTTCAGGCCCGGCATCTGCTTGGCGTAGGTTTCGAAAGCGGTAGCAACTTGCAGTGCGAGCTCGCGGGTCGGTGCCAGGATCAGCGCCTGCGGCTCTCGTTTGGCCGGATCGATGCGCGACAGGATCGGCAGCGCGAAGGCTGCAGTCTTGCCGGTACCGGTCTGGGCCTGGCCAATCATGTCGTGACCGGCAAGGATTACCGGAATCGACTGGGCCTGGATGGGGGACGGCTCTTCATAGCCGACCGCAGTGATTGCGGCCAGTACATTGGGATGAATGCCGAGCGCGGCAAAAGTGCCGATTTCCTGGGTCATGGGTCTGCCTCATGTGCATCCGCAAAGACCCTTGTTCCATAGCTGCACATGCCGTGAAGGACCTTGTGGGTCGCCCTGGCAGCCTGGTAGAGAATTTGCGTGATCGCTTTATTGGGAATGGATGAAACGTCAAGGGTAGCCCGCAGCGCGGACTTGCAGCCGAAGGCAAAGTGCCTCGGGAAAAAACGCAGTACTTGAACGGAGCCGTCAATTGGCCGGCGCGCATCATACAGGAAAAATCTTGCACGCGTGCAGCTTTTTCGGCACCCCAGCTTCCTCTCCGCCAGACGGCGCGCGGCAATGGACAAGCCCATTGCGCGGGTCTATATCCCACCTGCCCTCCTGTCATTCCCACGAAGGAAAGCCATCCATGTCCACCAGTTCCGCCGGCCGCGTCAGTCGTGAAAAGCGCGGCCACATCATGCTGATCGGCCTTGACCGCACGACCAAGCGCAATGCCTTCGACCAGGCGATGCTGGACGATCTGGTCCTGGCATTGGGCGAGTACGAACGGGACGACAATGCGCGCTGCGCGCTGGTCTTCGCCCATGGCGAGCACTTCACCGCCGGGCTCGACCTGGCCAGCGTCGGGGAGACCTTCAAGCAGGGCTGGAAGATGCCGGCCGGCTCCGTGGACCCCTGGGGCACCTTCGGCGGCCCGCGTCCGACCAAGCCGCTGATGGTCGCCGTGCAGGGCTACTGCTACACCATCGGCATCGAACTCATGCTGGCGGCGGACATCAACCTATGCGCCAGTACCACCCGATTCGCACAGCTGGAAGTGCAGCGCGGCATTTTCCCCTTCGGTGGCGCCACACTGCGCTTGCACCAGATCGCCGGCTGGGGCAATGCCATGCGCTGGCTGCTCACGGGGGATGAGTTCGACGCGCACGAAGCCTATCGCCTGGGGCTGGTCCAGGAAGTGTTGCCGCCCGAAGACCTGCTACCCCGCGCCATCTGGCTGGCGGAACGGGTAGCCGCCCAGGCGCCACTGGGAGTCCGCGCCACGCTGGCCTCTGCGCGCCAGACCCTCGACGAAGGCGAAAAGGCCGCGGCTGCCGCCCTGCCAGCCGAGGCCAAGCGCCTGCTGGAGTCCGAGGATGCCAAGGAAGGGCTGCGGGCCATGCTGGAACGGCGCGACGGGCACTTCAAAGGGAAATGACCGGCCACCAAGGCCCCCGGCACCTGGCTGAACACCGCGCGACGCCCAATCACTCCCATCGACGGGGCTGCTTCGCAGCCCTTGGCGAATGAATTCGCCCCTACAGAAAAGCCGGATAGCTCCTGCTCGCTAACTCGCCGGCCGCACCACATCCAGCAGCGATTGCAGCGAATAGCCAAGCGCGGGAGCCAGTGCGTCGGCCCTGGCCTTGAGCGCGCCGAGGTCCAGTGTCTGTTCGAGGTCAGCCGGCACGAAGAGCACCACATTGCCCTCCTTCACCGGGCACTCCCAGTAATGGCGGTGGAATAGCCCGCGCAGCAGGGCCGCGCCAAGGGGCTTGCCGTCGTCCGCCGCCCACTGGTTGATCACCAGCCAACCGCCAGGGCTGAGGCGCTTCTGGCAGGCTCCGAGGAAGTTCCAGGCCAGGTGACCGACACCCGGCCCCTGATCGGTATAGAGATCGACGAAGATCAGGTCCGCAGGCTCGGCGCTGTCGAGCAGCTCCAGGGCATCGCCGATGCGCACGTACAGGCGTGGGTCATCGGTCAGCCCCAGGTACTCCATGGCCAGTCGCGGCACATCGGGGCGCAGCTCGATCACTTCCACGTCGTCCAGCGGCAGGAACTTCAGGCACGCCTGGGTCAGGGTGCCGGCGCCCAGACCGAGGAACAACGCGCTTTCCGGCGCCTCGTGGCACAACGCGCCCAGCAGCATGGCGCGGGTGTAGTCGTATTCCAGCCAGGCCGGATCGGCCACGAAGACACAGCTTTGCTCCACCGCCTCGCCGAATTCGAGGATGCGATAGGGGCCGACTTCGTAGACGCGGATCACGCCGAAATCATCATGCACTTCCGCGAGCAGGCGCTCCTCGGACATCAAGTCATCACTCCTTAAAGGCCGGCGCTGACATTTCGCACCAACCCGGCGCTGCACCGGCGCCTATTGCCATTGAAGCCGGAGCCTGTGCTCCCGGCATAATCCGAACCGCGCGCCCCAGGGGCGAAAAACCGCACAAGAATAACAGCGCAGAGGTCGAATCCAGCATGTACGCCATCATCGGCGCGGGCCCCATGGGTCTGTGCAGTGCCCGCCAACTGCAGAAACATGGCATTCCCTTCGTCGGCTTCGAGCTGAACGGCGATGTCGGCGGCCTGTGGGACATCGACAACCCTCACAGCACCATGTACGACTCGGCGCACCTGATCTCGTCGAAGCACACCACCGAGTTCAGCGAATTCCCCATGGATGCCGACGTGGCACCCTACCCGCATCACAGCGAAATGCGCCGCTACTTCCGCGACTACGCCCGGCATTTCGACCTCTACAAACACTTCCGCTTCAATACCCGCGTGCTGCACCTGGAACGCCTGGAGCGCGGCTGGAAGCTGATCACCGAGCAGGACGGCCAGCGTCGCGAAAGCCATTTCGACGGAGTGCTGATCGCCAACGGCACCTTGCACACCCCCAACCGGCCCGCCCTGCCCGGCCACTTCGACGGTGAACTGCTGCACTCGGCACAATACCGCTCGCCGGCCATGTTCGACGGCAAGCGGGTCCTGCTGGTGGGCTGCGGCAACTCGGCCTGCGACATTGCCGTCGACGCCGTGCATCGCGCCGCCTCGGTCGACCTCTCGGTGCGCCGTGGTTACTACTTCCTGCCCAAGTTCCTCCTCGGCCGCCCCACCGATACCTTCGGCGGCGCCGTGAAGCTCCCGCGCCGGCTCAAGCAACTGGTCGATGGCCTGCTGGTGCGCGCACTCGTTGGAAAGCCGTCGCAGTACGGCCTTCCCGACCCGGACTACAAGCTCTACGAATCCCACCCGGTGATGAACTCCCTGGTGCTCCACCACCTGGGGCATGGCGACATCAAGGCGCGTCCGGACATCACGCAAGTCGAAGGCCACCGCGTGACCTTCAGCGATGGCCAGCAGGCCGAGTACGACCTGATTCTCCAGGCCACCGGCTACAAGCTGGACTATCCCTTCATCGACCGCGCCCAGCTGAACTGGCCCGAGCGCGCCAGCGCCCCGCAGCTCTACCTGAACATCTTCCATCCCGAGTACGACGACCTGTTCATGATGGGCATGGTCGAGGCTTCAGGCCTGGGCTGGCAGGGCCGCGCGGAACAGGCAGAACTGGTGGCCCTGTACATCCGCCAGCAGCAGGCCCGCAGTGCGCAGGCTGATCGCTTCCGTGCGCTCAAGGCCGAACGCGCCAGCCAGCGTCTCGACGGCGGTTACGCCTACCTGGAGCTGGAGCGCATGGCCTACTACGTGCACAAGGACAGCTACCGCAACCAGGTGAAGCAACACATCGCCGAGCTCAGCCGGGGCCTGGAAAGCGTCCAGCCGTTAGCCGGCGTCCCGGCCGGGACATGAGTGACGCCTGGCTCTGGCTGGGCGTGTTCATCCTCCTTGCCTACACCCTGGAAGCCATCACCGGATTCGGCAGCACCATCGTCGCTCTATCGCTGGGCGCCCTGCTGCTGCCGATCCATGACCTGCTGCCGGTTCTCGTGCCGCTGAACATCCTCATGAGCGGCTTCCTCGCCTGGCGCAATCGCCGCCTGGTGCAGTGGCGCCTGCTGCTCGCCACCGTCCTGCCCGGCATGCTCATCGGCACTTCGATCGGCTACGGCCTCCGGCCCTGGCTGGATGACGGCCCGATGAAGCTGGGCTTCGGCCTGCTGATCCTCTGGTTCGCCCTGCGCGAATTGCTGCGCGGTGCGCCCGATGGCCGTACGCCGGCCTGGATGACGAGCCTGCAGACCGGCGCGGCGGGCATCAGCCATGGCCTGTTCGCTTCCGGCGGGCCCCTGCTGGTCCATGCGTTGGCCGGCACCGCGCTGGACAAGGCACGCCTGCGCGCCACCCTGCTCTGCGTCTGGTTCGGCCTCAACAGCCTGCTGACCCTGGCCTACCTCTACGACGGCAGCCTGGCACCCGCGCTGCCGCGCATCGCCACCTATGCGCCGCTGCTCCTGGTCGGCGCGCTGGCCGGGGAGTACCTGCACCAGCGCCTGGCCGAAGCACATTTCCGCACCGCCATGCACCTGCTGCTCTGCCTCTGCGGTGTGCTCCTCTGCTGGCGCGCCTAGCGCCGCCTCGGGGCCTTTCGGTTACCATGGTTCATCTACCGCAAGCCGCCGAATCGAGACCCTGATGAGCAGCCAAGAATGGAGCCCTGAAAGCTGGAGGGACAAACCCATCCAGCAACAGCCCGAGTACCCGGACGCCGCCAAGCTGGCGCATGTCGAGCAGACCCTGGCGAGCTTCCCGCCCCTGGTGTTCGCCGGCGAAGCGCGCGAGCTGCGCCGCCAGTTCGCCGAGGTCACCGAAGGCCGCGCCTTCCTGCTCCAGGGCGGCGACTGCGCTGAAAGCTTCGCGGAGTTCTCCGCCGCCAAGATCCGCGACACCTTCAAGGTGCTGCTGCAGATGGCCATCGTCATGACCTTCGCCGCCGGCTGCCCAGTGGTGAAGGTGGGGCGCATGGCCGGCCAGTTCGCCAAGCCGCGCTCTTCCGGCAACGAAACCCAGGGCGACATCACCCTGCCGGCCTATCGCGGCGACATCGTCAACGGCATCGGCTTCGACTCCACCAGCCGCGTTCCGGATCCGGAGCGCCTGCTGCAGGCCTATCACCAGTCCACCGCCAGCCTCAACCTGCTGCGCGCGTTCGCCCAGGGCGGTTTCGCCGACGTGCACCAGGTGCATCAGTGGAACCTGGACTTCATCGCCAACTCGGCGCTGACCGAGAAGTACAGCCAACTGGCCGACCGCATCGACGAAGCCCTGGCCTTCATGCGCGCGTGCGGCCTGGATAGCGCGCCGCAACTGCGCGAAGCCAGCTTCTTCACCGCCCACGAAGCGCTGCTGCTGAACTACGAGCAGGCGTTCGTGCGCCGCGACAGCCTCACTGGCGGCTGGTACGACTGCTCCGCGCACATGCTCTGGATCGGCGACCGCACCCGCCAACTGGATGGCGCCCACGTGGAGTTCATGCGTGGCGTCGGCAACCCCATCGGGGTCAAGGTCGGACCGAGCATGGACGGCGAAGAACTGATCCGCCTGATCGATATCCTCAACCCGGACAACGACCCGGGCCGCCTCAACCTGATCGTGCGCATGGGCGCCGAAAAGGTCGGTGAGCACCTGCCCCGCCTGATCCGTACCGTCGAACGTGAAGGCCGCAAAGTGCTGTGGAGCTCCGACCCCATGCACGGCAACACCATCAAGGCCTCCAGCGGCTACAAGACCCGCGACTTCGCCGCCATCCTCGGCGAGGTGAAGCAGTTCTTCGAGGTGCACCGTGCCGAGGGCAGCTACGCGGGCGGCATCCATATCGAGATGACCGGGCAGAACGTCACCGAATGCATTGGCGGCGCCCGCCCCATCACCGAAGACGCGCTCTCCGACCGCTACCACACCCACTGCGACCCGCGCCTGAACGCCGACCAGTCCCTGGAACTGGCTTTCCTGATCGCCGAAACGCTGAAGCAGATTCGGCACTAGGACATCGCTTTTCCTGTGGGAGCCTTGTAGGAGCTCTAGCTTGCTAGCGAAAAGGGACCATTCGCTGGCAAGCCAGCTCCTACGGGCAATGCAGCTTAGTGCAGACACATCGAAGCAGGACGCAGTCCTGCCGTAGGTTGGCCCGAGGAACGAGGCCCAACATTGCTCCACGGAACGTTGGGTTTCGCTTCGCTCTACCACAACCTACAAAAGCAGCGAATTTATCGAACGTCGCTCCAGGAGCCTTGTAGGAGCTAACTTGCTAGCGAAAAGGGGCCATTCGCTGGCAAGCCAGCTCCTACAGGCAATCCAGCTACTTGCAACACTTGATATAGCGAATGAATTCGCCCCCACAAAGCCCCATCAGTTCCCCAGCCCGGACAGGTACGCCTGCAACCGCACCGTCCCCGGCCGCCTGCAGGTGACCGCCACTTCGCCCAACCCCAGCCATTCCGCCATGCTCCGCAGGTTTTCCGCCAGCGCTTGTATCCCGGCTTCTGTGAGGCCGCGCTCCTCCTCATGCAGCGCATGCACCGCCAGGCGGTCCTGGGCGCGTTCGGCACGCAAGTCGACTCGCGCGGCAAGGCGCTCGTCATGCAGGAAGGGCAACACGTAGTAGCCGTACTGGCGCTTGTGTTGCGGCGTGTAGATTTCCAGGCGATAGCGGAAGTCGAACAGGCGCTCCGTGCGCGCCCGCTCCCAGATCAGCGAATCGAAGGGCGACAGCAATGCACTGGCGCGGACCTTGCGCGGCGCTTTGGGCTCGCCCAGGCAGTAGGCCGGCTGTTTCCAGCCATTGACCTGGACCTGTTGCAGCGCGCCCTCCTCCACCAGCTCGGCCAGACGCGCCTGGCTGTCGCCGGTATCGAGCCGGTAGTAGTCCCGCAGGTCCCGCTCGGTGGCCACGCCAAGGGCCTGGGCGGCGCGCAGCAGCAACTGGCGCTGGGCATCGGCCTCGGGCATATCGGGCTGGTTCAGGATGTCAGCGGGAATCACCCGCTCAGGCAGGTCGTAGAGGCGCTCGAAACCCCGACGCCCGGCGACCGTCACTTCACCCGCGGCGAACAGCCATTCCATGGCGTGCTTTTCCGCGCTCCAGTCCCACCAGGGGCCGGCGCGCTCTTCCCGCGCACTCAGGGCACCGGCTCCCAGCGGGCCCTGATCGCGTACCGCCTGCAAGACGCGCTGGATCACCTCCTGCTGCTCGAAGCCAAAGCGCGCCAGTTGCTGGTAGATGCCCTGACCATTCGCCGCCCGGCACATGCGCCAACGCATCAACGGATAGAGCTCCAGCGGCAGGAGTGACGCCTCATGCCCCCAGTATTCGAACAGTGCCCGGCGCCGGGGCTTACCCCAGGCCAGGTCGTCCAGCAATGCACGGTCGTAGTGGCCCAGGCGGGAAAAGGCCGGAAGGTAATGGGAACGCACCAGGGCGTTCACCGAATCGATCTGCACGACGCCCAGCGCATCCAGTTGCGCCAGCAATTGCCGATGGCGGATGGCACCGCGCGGCGCCCGCGCGAACCCCTGGGCTGCCAGGGCCAGGCGACGGGCTTCGGGAAGGGAAAGGGTCAGCGTCATGGGGCTCCGTGCCGGTAGGGGGAATGACGCTTCACAGTAGCATCAGCCCGCCTGGCTTTCGCACTCCACGTCGAAGGGCGCAAAGGGGACTGCCTGATCCGGCGCGAGAAAACTCTGGCGGAAGGTGAAGGCTTGCGGCGTCGGGCCATTCGCTTGCAGCAATGCCAGGCGTTGCGCTGCCTCCCGGACGTCCGGCCGGTGTCCCTTGGGCACCCACCAGAGCACCTGGTGCATGCCGGAAACACGTTCGAACCACTCCTTGCGCCGACGCAGCATCTCGACATGGGCGGAGCGATAGACGAAGTCGGTGAGGCTGGCCACATCGCGCCAGACCGAGAGATTGACCAGCACCTCCGGACCGAATGGGCGGATGGCCGTGGCATCACCCTCCTCGTCCTGGAGCCGCCAGACGAATCCCGGCGCGCTATCGGCCAGGGCGTTGATCGGCGCCAGGTTAGCGACGAAGTCGGCCATGAGCGGGGAATCGAGGGGCGCCTTCATCGAGGCGATGTTCAGTTGAGCCAGCTCGTGGGTGTTCGACATGTTCCCGTCCTGTGCATCCATTCTTCGAGGGCTGCGGCCCGCCCTGCGCTTCACCGGTGGCGGGCCGCATCCTGGTTTCACTTTTTCAGCGGATCTTCCCAGAAGTGACGATCACTCTCTTCCATCACGTCGGCACGAGACAAGCCGATGTCCTTGAGCATGTCATCGCTCATGCGTGCGAGCTGGTCACGCTCATACGCCAATTGCTCCCAGCGCCTGATCGCGTGCCAGGCGGCGGCAAGCCAGCTTTCGTGATGATGCGCTGCGTTGAAACGAGCGTCATGCGAAGTACCGATAAAACCGTGTTGACCTTTCATCGTATCGCCCTCCCTGTGGGGATGGCGCCAGTTTCCACACGGGACTAAGATCAATCCAACGAATGTTTCTTATGTGGTGCATCTCAGGAATTGATGAATGAACTACCCCGCCATCGATACCGAATTGCTGCGAACCTTCGTCGCCATCGCCGACTACGGCGGCTTCACCCGCGCAGCGGAAATGGTCAACCGCACCCAGTCAGCCGTGAGCATGCAGATGAAGCGGCTGGAAGAAGACGTCCTGCAGCGCGCGGTGTTCGAGCGCGACGGTCGCCAGGTCAGGCTCACCGCCGAGGGGCAGATCCTGCTGGGCTATGCGCGGCGCATCCTCAAGTTGCATGGCGAGGTGATGAACACCCTGCGCCAGCCCCACATGGTGGGTTCGGTGCGCATCGGCACGCCGGACGACTATGTGATGCGTTTCCTGCCGGGCATCCTTTCGCGCTTTGCCCAGGCCTATCCGCTGGTGCAGGTGGAAGTGCACTGCGACTCCTCTGCCCAACTGCTACAGCGCCAGGACCTCGACCTGACCATTGTGACCCGCAAGCCGGGCGACGATATCGGAGAGTTTCTGCGTCAGGAGCGTATCGTCTGGGCCGAGGCCATAGGTTTCACCCCCCACGAACAACCAGCCCTGCCACTCGCCATGTTCAACTCCGAATGCTTCTGTCGCGCCTGGGCCTGTAATGCCCTGGACGCCATTGGACGCGAATACCGGGTGGCCTACACCAGCCCGAGCCTGTCAGCCATCATGGCCGTGGTCAGCGCCGGGCTGGCGGTTACCGCCCAGTTGCAGAGCCTGATCACCCCGGACATGCGCATCCTTGGCGAGGCCGAAGGCCTGCCGCAGCTACCGGTGTGCAACATCATGCTGCTGCGCAGCGAGCGCCATCAGTCGCCGGTAACAGAGACCTTGGCCGAACACATCATCGAAGGCTTCCGCATCTGAGCCTTACTTGATCGCCAGCATCACCGCACAGAGCAGCAAGAAGGCGCAGAAGAGCGAGCGCAGCACCCGCTCCGGCAAGGCGTGGGCCAGGCGCACGCCCCAACTGATGCTGAGCAGCCCCCCGACCGCCAGGGGCAGGCCCATGGCCCAGTTCACGTGGTCGTGCAGGCCGTAGGTGGCCAGGGTCACGGCGGTGCTCGGTGCGGCCAGCGCCAGGGAAAGCCCCTGGGCCATCACCTGGCTGGTGCCGAAGACACTGGTCAATACCGGCGTGGCGATCACCGCGCCGCCCACCCCGAACAGGCCTCCGGCGGCACCCGCCACACCACCCAGGGCGCCCAGCCAGGGCCACGGCTGGCGCAGTTCGGCGCTGGCCTGTGCCTTGGCCATGAACATCCGCGCGAAGTTGTAGGCAGCCAGGGCCAGCAGGAAGCCAACGAAGGCCAGGCGCATGCTCTCCGCATCCACTCGCACCGCGAACAGCGAAGCCAGCCAGGCGAAACCGAAACTGGTGCCCGCCAGCAGCGTCGCGTAGCGCGGATCGATGCGATTGCGCTGGTGGTAGCGCCACAGCGCCAGCAGTACGTTGGGCACCACCATCACCAGGGCAGTGCCCTGGGCCAGTTGCTGGTCGAGGCCGAAGAGCACGCCCAGGGCAGGAATGGCGATCAACCCGCCACCAATGCCGAAGAGGCCACCCATGGTGCCGAGCAGTGCACCCAGCACGATATTCAGAACGAACGTAACGAGATCCATGACGCCTCCCAATCAGTTGGCGCAATGCTACGCAGCACTAATTGCCGCGGAAACGCACAGCAACGCACAATGGCTTTGCGAAATACGCATAGGCAATGCTGATGAACCCCGATGCCCTGACTGAACAACTGGCCCTCTTCCTCGACGTCCTGGACGCCGGCAGCTTTTCCGCCGCCGCCCGCCGCCACCCGCTCACACCTTCGGCGGTGGCACGGCGCATCGATGCCCTGGAGCGTGCACTCGGCAGCACACTGTTCGTGCGCAGCACCCACGCGGTGAAAGCCACCCCGGCAGGCCTTGCCTTTGCCGAACGGGCAAAGCGGGTGCTTGCGGAATTACGCCTTGCCCGCGCGGAAGCGGTGTCCCTGAGCAGCGCGCCCGAGGGGCTGATCCGCATCGACGCGCCCAGTCCTTTCGGCCGCCGCCACCTGGCTCCGGCCATCGCGGAGTTCCTCGCCAGCTATCCCGGGCTGGATGTGCAGTTGCGGCTGATCGACAGCTTCATCGACATGCAGGGTGAAAGCCTAGGCCAGGTCGACCTGGTGCTGCGAATCGGTCCCCTGGCCGATACCCGCTTGGTCGCTACCCCGCTCGCCCCGATGGTGCGAATCCTCTGCGCCAGCCCTGAGTACCTGCGCCGACGTGGCATCCCCCGCGATCCACGGGAGTTGCCGGAACACGATGGCCTCGACTGGGATGCCCTGGCGCCGCCCTACGCCTGGCGTTTCGAGGTGGACGGCAAGCTGCAGCACATTCGCCCGGGGCGCATGCGCATGACGGCGAACAATGCCGAAACCCTGGTATTCAGCGCCCTGGCCGGGCTCGGAATCGCTCACCTGCCGACCTGGCTGATCAGCGAATACCTGGTACGCGGTGAACTGGTGGCGCTGTTCTGCGAAGACGGCCTGCCGGCGCCGGAGCCCAGCGGCATCTATGCCTTGCGCCTGGAAGGAGAAGCCAGCTCGCGAAGCCGGCTGTTACTGGAGTTCCTGAAGAACCGCTTCGGCCCGGTGCCGCCCTGGGATCTCGCCCTGGGCGGCCTGGGCCGGGCCTGATCAGCGCGGCAGCTGCACCACGCGGGTGCCCGCCAGCAGGTCATGCAGGCAGCGGCGATCGCCGCGGAAGATGAACAGGTAGTCCACTACCACCAGCAGCGCGCCGATCAACGGGATGTACGCCAGCAACCACCAGACCAGGTAGCGCTTGAGCAACAGGCCGCCCAGCTCCGGCACCTGGCCGTCGAGATTGACGATGGCGATCTTCAGCAGGCGTTTGCCGAGCGTCTGGCCGAAGTTCTTGAGGAAGTGACCGTTGACCAGCAGGAACACCGCTACACCCACCACCAGACTCAGCAACTGCTGGCCCAGGCTAGGCTCGATGCCCTGCTGGGCGGCGGCGAAGGCACCGGAGAAGTAAGCCACTGGTACCGTCGCCAGGCTCATGATGAGGCCGTCGATCAAGGCCGCGCCAAGGCGGGTCCAGCGCGAGGCGAGCAGGGGCTGGGCGGCGCTGTTGATCGTGAGCTCCGCCTGGGGCGCCTGATAGGGGTTTTGCAGGTTGTCCATGATGCAGTCCTTGCAGAGGTTGACCGGGCAATTGTGGTGCCTCATGGAGCCAATGCAAGAACGCCCGGGAGGGCGATGGACAGAATGCATTTTGCCCACGAAAGGCTTGCGCGCTAAATTGGTCACCATCACTGCCTCTGGAGACATCCCATGTCCACCCCCCCGTGCAAGGAGCTGCTGCTCGACAACCAGCTCTGCTTCGCCCTGTATTCCACCTCCCTGATGATGACCAAGGTCTACAAGCCCCTGCTCCAGGAGCTGGGCCTGACCTATCCGCAGTACCTCGCAATGATGGTGCTGTGGGAAGGCGACGGCATCACCGTGGGCGAAATCAGCAACCGCATGCTCACCGACCCCGGCTCCCTCACCCCCCTGCTCAAGCGCCTGGAAGCTGAAGGGCTGATCACCCGCACTCGCAGCAGCAAGGACGAACGCGTGGTGGAACTGCGCCTGACCCAGGCAGGTCGGGAGCTGCAGGAAAAGGCCAAGCGGGTACCCGCCTGCATCCTTGCCGCCACCGAGCGCACCGTCGAGCAACTGGGCGACCTCAAGGAAGAACTGGTATCCCTGCGCAGCAGTCTGGAAAAGGCCGTCTGACGGCCTTATTCCAGAATCATCTGATCGATATTCAAAATATTTCCAACAAATATCTTGCGCGCTAAATAAATCGCGGATAACTTCTGCTCCACGCACTTACTTAGCGCGCAAACTTTTAGACAGCAAATCAATTTTCAGATAGAGGAAACCCGCCATGAAATCGATCAGCACCGTAGTCGCAGGCAGCCTTCTCGCCCTCTCCGTGACCCAGGCTTTCGCTGCCGGCGGTCCGGGCGTCGAACGCAACACCCAGGCCTTCCTCGAAGCCCTGGCCGCCGGTGGTGGCAAGCCGCTGGAAACCCTTGCCCCGAAGGATGCTCGCGCAGTGCTGGTCGGCGCCCAGGCCAGCGTGAAGCTGGAACTGCCGAAGGCCGACGTCAGCCAGAAGACCATCGAAGCCGACGGGCAGAAGATCGATCTGACCATCGTTCGCCCTGCTGGCGTGAAAGGCACCCTGCCCGTCTTCATGTTCTTCCACGGCGGCGGCTGGGTTCTGGGCGACTACCCGACCCACGAGCGGCTGATCCGCGACCTGGTAGCCAACTCCGGCGCCGTGGCGGTCTACGTGAACTACACGCCCTCCCCCGAGGCCAAGTACCCGACCGCGATCAACCAGGCCTACGCCGCCACCAAGTGGGTGGCCGAGCACGGCAAGGAAATCGGCGTGGATGGCAACCGCCTGGCGGTGGCCGGTAACAGCGTCGGCGGCAACATGGCCGCGGTGGTCAGCCTGATGGCCAAGGACAAGGGCACACCGAAGATCCGTTTCCAGGCCCTGCTGTGGCCGGTAACCGACGCCAACTTCAACAATGCGTCCTACAACCAGTTCGAGAACGGCCACTTCCTCACCCGCAACATGATGAAGTGGTTCTGGGACAGCTACACCACCGATCCGCGCCAGCGCGCCGAGACCTACGCCTCGCCGCTGCAGGCTTCGACCGAGCAGCTGAAGGGCCTGCCGCCGGCACTGGTACAGACTGCCGAGTTCGACGTGCTGCGTGACGAGGGCGAAGCCTACGCCCGCAAGCTGGACGCCGCTGGCGTGGAAGTCACCTCGGTGCGCTACAACGGCATGATCCACGACTTCGGCCTGCTCAACGTGCTGGCCAAGGTTCCGGGCACCCGCGCCGCCATGCAGCAGGCCGGCGAAGCGCTGAAGGAGCACCTGAAGTAAGGAAGACGGAAACGAAAAAGCCCGGCAATTGCCGGGCTTTTTCTTGTCTCACGGTAAGGCTTAGGCCTTGACGCGGGACTTGTACTCGCCGGTACGGGTGTCGATCTCGATGGAGTCACCGATTTCGCAGAAGGCGGATACTTGCAGCTCGGCGCCGTTGTTCAGGCGAGCCACTTTCATCACCTTGCCGGAGGTGTCACCACGGACAGCCGGTTCGGTGTAGGCGATCTGGCGAACGATGGTGGTCGGCAGTTCGACGGAGATAACGCGATCGTTGTAGAACACGGCTTCGCAGACGTCGGTCATGCCGTCTTCGATGAAGGTCAGGACGCCTTCCAGGTCGGCCTTCTCGATCTCGTACTGGTTGAACTCGGTGTCCATGAACACGTACAGCGGATCGGCGAAGTAGGAGTAGGTCACTTCCTTGCGTTCAAGGATGATCGGCTCCAGCTTGTCGTCGGCCTTGAACACAGTCTCAGTGCCGGCGCCGGTCAGCAGGTTCTTCAGCTTCATCTTGACGACTGCGCTGTTGCGGCCGGATTTGTTGAACTCGGCCTTCTGGATGACCCAGGGAGCGCCATTGATGTTGGCAACTTGGCCGGCGCGGAACTCTTGAGCGGTTTTCATACGAATATCCGATGTGGATGGGTGACAAAAAACAGGCCGCGTATCATAGCCGCTTTGTACAAAACTGCACCAGACCCGCCGCAAGGTCGGTGCGGGCCACCTGCTCCCGGCACCAGCGCTCGGCATGCAGAGCGAGCTCAGGCCACTGCGCCAGCAGGGCGTTCCAGGCCGTCCCCATGCCTTCGCCACGATTCCACGCCCGCCAGCCTTCGGTCAGCGCGGCGGCCGCGGCCGGGGACAGATCGCGGCAGTAGAGGGCGAGGAACGCTTCCAGCTTGTCCCAATGGGCGCCCTCCTCCTGCTGATAGATGTGCCAGAGCAGCGGCCGTCCGGCCCACTGGGCACGAACGAAGGAATCCTCGCCGCGCACAGCGTTGAAATCGCAGCACCAGAGAATCCTGTCGTAATCATCCTGGCTGACGAACGGCAGGACCTGGATCGCCAGGCTCCCACGACGGAAGCTCGCCCCCGCACTCAACTTTTCCTCGCCCAGCCAACTCGCCAGGTCCACCAGTACGCGACCGACGGGCACCAGCAACTGCACCGGCCGCTCGCCTGCCGCCAGGGCATCGAGCCAGCCGGCAAGGGCAGCGTTCTCGTAGGCGAAGAGGGAAATCAGCAACGCGCCCGTCTCCAGCTCCACTCCCAGCTCATCGAGGAAAGCCCGGCGCGCTTCTGGATCGGCCTGGAAGACCTCGCGACGCTCCGCCAGCGCGCCTTCGCGCAACAGACCGCCGGTGCCCTCGGCAAAGCCGGGGAAATAGAACACCTTCTGCAGGCCGTTGGGCTGGAAGGATGGCAGCCCATGGCAGCCGGACACCCAGTCTTCGGCACTGAGGTATTCCAGGTTCAGCCAATGGGGCTTGCCGGCCCTGGCAGCCATGGCCGCCAGGTAGGGTTCGGGCAGTTGGCAGGCGAAGGCCTCGATCACCACGTCCGCCGGCTCCACCGCCGGCCACTCCTTGCGCCAGTGACGAATCTCCACGCCTTGCTGGATTTGGCTTTCCGCCTGGGGATCGGCCTGGGGACACAGGGGCGCGAAAACCGCCGGCTCATCCACCCACAGGCGCACCGCCTGGCCATGCTCGGCCACCAGCTGACGAGCCAGGCGCCAGGTCACGCCGATGTCGCCAAAGTTATCGACGACGTTGCAGAAGATGTCCCACTTCACGATGCGGATTCCCGAAGAAAACCGCAGTTTACCCAAGACATCGGGCACACAAACAAAATGCCCGCCATTAAGGCGGGCCAAGGGGAGCATGGTGCCGAAAAGAGTTTGCGGAAACCGGTGCCTCAAGCGACCAGGCGGTGCGGGCCGCGTTGGCGGCGTGCCAGTTCCAGCAGCCAGATCGCCTTGCTGGCGCCAGCTGCTTCGCGGGAGATGAAGGGGCCGGAACGCTTCACGCCATCCACGACAACGAACCAGCAGGCCATGTGGCCTTCGGTCCGAAGCGATTCCGGAACCGCGCTACCTACCAGAGACATCACATCGACGTGGGACATCGCCTCACCTCCATCGCTTTGCATGGGGTAAAGACTACGAGGGGGGCCTCTGCGGTAGAAATCAGTTGTCTCGATAGTGGCTATCCATTTCGGCAATTGGCCGTCCGTCCGCCAACTGGACAGCACCGAAATGGGGCGACTAGATTGATAGCTCATAGCTATTAGTTCTGGATGGCGCCCCCCTGACAGGAAGTCGAACGATGTCCGCCCCCGCCCGCCCCGCACTTTCCCTTGCCCGTTGCATTCCCTATCGCCTGCTCAACGCGAGGCTGCTGCCATGAACGGCTCCATCACAGGCTTTTTCAACGACCTCAGCGTCCGCCAGAAGCTGCTCACGGGATTCGGTCTGGTGCTGGCCATCACCCTGCTGGTGGCCTGGACCAGTTGGCGAGCACTGGAAGGCGCCCTGCACCGCTTCGACATCCTGCTGCGGGTGAATGACATCGACACCAAGCTCTATCAGGTTCGCCAGCACGAGAAGGACTTCATCATCCGCAGCGACGAGCAGGCCATCCGTAATGCGCTGCAGATCATTGGGGAAATCCAGGGCATCGCCGACAACACCCTGCAGGTGATGACCATCCCCAAGACCATCGATCTGATGAAGCAGATCCAGACCGATCTCGGCCAGTATCAGCAGAACCTGACCGGCCTGGCGGACATGGAGAAGAACAAGCGCAGTGCCCAGCAGAACATGGAGCAGGCAGCCCGCGAGGCGCTCAAGCAGTTCGACGAGCTGGAGCAGCACCTGACCCAGGCGGCCCTGGCGCAGATCCGCCAAAGCGGTGACGAGAACAGCATCCGCTCGCTGGAGAGCGCGACGCACGCCTCCGGCATGGCCAAGGACATGCTCACCGCACGACGCCACGAGAAGGACTTCGTCATGCGCGGCGACGACCAGTACGCCGACAAGCTCAACGCTCTGTTCGACACCCTGGACAGCCGGGCCAGCGACCTGGCAGACCGGATCAGCGATCCCAGTGCCCGCGAAGACCTGGCGTCGGCGCGCAAACAGATCGAGCGCTATCGCAGCGAGTTCGCCAACCTGCGCCAGAGCATTCAGCTCCACGCCGACTCCGAATCCGAAATGACCACCCGCGCTTCCGGCATTTCCGATTCGTCGGCCGACGCACTCAACATCCAGATGCAGCTGCTGGAAGCCGACGCCCGCAAGGCCAAGACCATCCTGGTCACCGCGGCCGCCATTGGTTTCGCGGTGGGCTTGCTGTCCGCCTTCGTCATCGCCCAACTGATCGTCACGCCCCTGCGCCAGGCCGTGCAGCAAGCCCGCAAAGTGGCGGCAGGCGACCTGACCTCGGACATCCGCAGCAACCGCAAGGACGAGTTGGGCCAACTGATGCAGGCCATGCAGGACATGACCGAAAGCCTGCGCAGCCTGCTCAGGCGCCTCAGCAGCGGAATCGAGCAGCTGGCTACCGCCGCCGAGGAAATGTCTGCCGTCACCGAGCAGACCAGCGCCGGCGTGACCCAGCAGAAGATGGAAACCGAGCAGGTGGCCACCGCCATGAACGAAATGGTCGCCACCGTGCAGGACGTCGCCCGCAATGCCGAGTCCGCCGCCGACTCTGCCGGCCACGCCGACCGGCAGGCGCAGCACGGCACCGCCGTCGTCCAGCAGGCTATCGAACGCATCGAACACCTCGCCCAGGCTATCGAGCAATCCGCTGGCGCCATCGAGCGGCTCAAGCACGACAGCACCAACATCGGCACCGTGCTCGACGTGATCAAGAGCATCGCCGAGCAGACCAACCTCCTTGCCCTCAATGCCGCCATCGAAGCGGCTCGGGCCGGGGAAGCCGGCCGTGGATTCGCCGTGGTGGCCGACGAAGTGCGCGCCCTCGCCCGCCGGACCCAAGAGTCCACCACCCAGATAGAGCAACTGGTCAGCACCTTGCAGGACGGCGCCCAGGGCGCGGTGGACATGATGGGCCGCAGCCGCACCCAGGCCGGTCACACCGTGGAAGCCGCGAAAGAAGCAGGCACTGCGCTGCAGGCCATCAACAGTTCGGTGTCCGACATCCAGCAACTCAACCAGCAGATCGCCACCGCCGCCGAACAGCAGAGCGCCGTGGCCGAGGAAATCAATCGCAGCGTCACCAGCATCCGCGACGTGGCCGAACAATCCGCCGCCGCCACCGAAGAAACCTCGGCCGCGAGCATCGACCTCGCCCGGCTTGGCGGCGAATTGCAGACCGAGGTCAATCGCTTCCGACTGGCCTGAGTAAACACCCACGTAACGTGGAGTTGCGGTAATCCCCCCGTAGGGTGCGCTGCGTGTGCGCACCGATTCCAGAATCCGCCTCGGCACCAGGTCAAACCGTCGGTGCGCACGGTGTTCAGCCGGGGGACATAGGTAACGGGTGTCGGGAGACATGGGTAACGCATTTACGCTTACGGGATCCGTCGAATGAGGAGTTCGAGCGATGCCGTGGCAGGAGTGCACCACCATGTCGATTCGGCGTGAATTTGTGTGGTTGGCTGAACAGCCGCAGAGCAATGTCCGCGAGCTGTGCCGACGCTATGGCATCAGTGCGAAGACGGCC
>NZ_SSOH01000040.1:0-43742 GCF_029873155.1 Pseudomonas sp. BN515
CTCCAGCGCGGGGGAACTGCGCGCCGGACTGTTCAAGGGCCGACGGGAGCGGTCTTCAAGCCCCGCCTCGCCTTGCGCGCGGTGCCGGTTCAGCCACTTGTAGGCCGTCTTCGCACTGATGCCATAGCGTCGGCACAGCTCGCGGACATTGCTCTGCGGCTGTTCAGCCAACCACACAAATTCACGCCGAATCGACATGGTGGTGCACTCCTGCCACGGCATCGCTCGAACTCCTCATTCGACGGATCCCGTAAGCCTAAATGCGTTACCTATGTCTCCCGACACCCGTTACCTATGTCCCCCGGCTGAACACCGTGCGTACCGGCGGTTTGACCTGGTGCCGGAAGCGATCCCGGAGTTGGTGCGCGCAGCGCACCCTACGATCCAGATCGAGCCAGAGAGGTCGGCCTTGCTCCCTGCGTACGTCCGGTATCGGCACGAAAACCTACTACATTGAGTTTCGTTGCGGGAAAGCCGGAAATCCCCTTGCCCGTGATCAGACCGACCGGAGCTTTCGGAGGGCAGGGCACGTGCCGAACCTGATATTGAGCAGATTCATCGACCGCGCGATGGAACTCAGCCGCATGAAGTCGGAGCCTTGCGAATGCGTGGCGGCCCTGGCTCCGCTCATGCAGGAATTGATCGACGCTGCACCTGGCTTGCTGGAGTCGGAGCACAACCCTAGGCGCTTCTCATCGATAACGGCCACGCACTTCCCGACTTGCACGTGGCTCATGGCGGTTGATAGCCTTCCGGGCCTAAGAAACCAGCAGGCCTGGGTATGGTAATCAGGGTTGTCGAAGCACAAGAAGTAGATCAGCAGCGGATAGCCATTCCCGGTTGGGAGCAGCAGTACACGCAGATGTCTGCCGGGCGATTCGCGGGGCGAATCCTGCATGCCGAAGTCGAGGGGATCGAGCTCTATGAAGAGCAGATGAACCTTCGTGTGGAGCAGGAATTCCATGCTCCCCCCGGCGCCCTGGTCTTCAGCTTCGACATGTCGGAAAACACGCTCTATCTGCTCGATGGCGAGACCCGCAATGCCTGGGTCACGCCGGAGAACTACCGCGAGGTGGCGGTGGTGATCAAGCAGGCGGGGCAGTGGGGTCAACCGCTGGATGGGTTCGCTGACCTGGTGCTGACGCCGCTTCGATCCGACAACTGCAGGTCGGTTGCGGCCTCGCTCAGCAACATGCTCACTGGCGCGTCCGGCGGCCAGCACCACATGGATGCTCCCGGCGTCGCGCAAACCATCGTGTCTGACTGCTTCTCCCTGCTCTGCGAGGCTCCGTTGGGCGACGGGCATCGCTCGCGCTCCATCGTCCAGGCCAAACGGGTCGTGCAGCGGGTCAAGGAAGTGGTGAACGATTGCCCCGAAGAGAACTTCGGGATGACCGAGCTGGCCGCGAAAGCGGGCGTCTCGCCGCGCAGCCTGCAGCAATCCTTCCTGCGTTATGCCGGCATCCCGCCCATCGTGTGGCTCAGAAACCGTCGCCTGAATGCGGCTCGCCGCGACTTGCTGGGCGCCGCCGAGTCGGGCATGACGGTGGCCGAAGTGGCCATGAAGTGGTCGTTCTGGCACCTGGGCCGTTTCTCCCAGTCCTACCACGCACTCTTCGGCGAATACCCCAAGACCACCGTCAAGCAGGGCGGCCGGGCCTGATCGTTGGCATAGACCGCAGGATGGCGTGGAGCGAAGCGATACCCATCATTCGCCTTCGCCGCAGCCTGGATATCGCCCAGGCTCCACCCATCCTACAAGGGCCGATTTATCAGCCCAGCAACTCCCGCACCCGATACCACGCCATGCCCAGCGCCAGCAGCGGGGAGCGCAGCAGCTTGCCACCCGGGAAGGTGAGATGCGGCACCGCGCTGAACAGGTCCAGCCCCTTGCTTTGACCGCTATGGATGGCTTCTGCCAGCAGCTTGGCCGACCAGTGCGTCACGTTCAGTCCGTGACCGGAATACCCTTGGGCGAAGAACACGTTCGGATGCGCCTTGAGCCGTCCTACCTGAGGGAAGCGATTGGCGGTGATCCCGATCATGCCGCCCCACTGGTAGTCGATCCGCACCTGCGCAAGCTGGGGAAATACCTTGAGCACCTTCGGCCGCATGTAGGCGCCGATGTCCTTCGGGTCCCGGCCGGAGTAATGGCACGCGCCTCCGAAGAGCAGGCGCCGATCAGCCGTCAGGCGGTAGTAGTCCAACCCCACCTTCTGGTCGCACAACGCCATGTTCTGCGGGATCAGCTGTGCCGCCAGCTCCTCGGACAACGGCTCAGTGGCGATCACGTAGCTGCCGGCGGGCAGCACCTTGCCGGTCAGCCTGGGTTCCAGCTCGTCCAGGTGCGCATTGCAGCCAAGCACCAGGTTGTCCGCCAGCACGCGTCCCTGCGCGCAGTGGACGATCGCGGTCTTGCCGTGCTCGATGCGCAGCACCGGGCTCTGCTCGAAGATCTGTGCGCCGAAGGCCTTGGCCGCGCGCGCTTCGCCCTTTACCAGGTCCAGCGGATGCAGATGGCCTGAGCCCATGTCGATCAGGCCGCCGGCGTAGCAATGGCTTGCCACCACCTCACGCATCTGGCTGGCGCCCACAAGCCGGGTCTGATGGGGATAGCCCAGCGCATTCAGCTCCGCTTGCTCCTCGGCCATGGCGGCGAACTGGGCGGGGGTATTGGCCAGCTCGCAGAAGCCCCAGCGCAGGTCGCAGTCGATGTTCAGGTCACGGATGCGCTTCGCCACCAGGGTCACCGAGTCGAGGCCCGCGCGTTCCAGGTAGCGGACTCCTTCCTCGCCCACGTACTTGGCGAAGCCACTGACGTCGTGGCCGATGCCGCGTATCAGTTGGCCGCCGTTGCGTCCGCTGGCGCCCCAACCGATGCGCCGGGCTTCCAGCAGCACGACGGAGTGGCCGCGCTGGGCCAGCTCCAGTGCCGTGTTGACGCCTGTGAGCCCACCGCCGACGACGCAAACGTCCGCACGAATGTCCCCCGCGAGCGAGGGATACAGCTGTTTGTCTCGGGCGGTTGCGGCGTAATAGGACGCAGCATGCTCCTCGGTGTGAGTCATGGCTCGTTCTCGATTCATTGGTTGAACTTGATCTTGCTCCAGCTGCGGGTCATCAGGCGCATGATCCTGGGCGGCGGCGCCTTGGCGATGTACAGCTTGTCGAGCACAGCCTGGCTCGGATAGACCTCGGGGTTGTTCTGCATCTCCGGGGCGAGCAGCGTCTTGGCGTCGACGTTGGCGCTGGGGTAGCCGACGTACTCGCTGATGCCGGCGATCACCTTGGGCTCCAGGATGTAGTTGATGAACGCCAGCGCCTGGTCCGGGTTTTTCGAATCGGACGGGATGGCCATCAGGTCGAACCACAGGTTCGCGCCTTCCTTGGGAATGCTGTAGGCGATCTCGATACCATTCTTGGCTTCCTTCGCCCGCGCCGCCGCCTGGAATACGTCTCCGGAGTAGCCGAAGGCCACGCAGATGTCGCCGTTGGCCAGATCCGAGATGTACTTGGACGAGTGGAAGTAGGTGACGTAGGGGCGCACCGCCGCGAGCTTGGCCTCGGCTTTCGGGTAATCGGCCGGGTTGGTGCTGTTGGGGTCCAGGCCCATGTAGTTGAGCACCGAGGGGATCATCTCGTCGGGGGAGTCCATGAAGGCGACGCCGCACGCATGCAGTTTCTTCAGGTTCTCCGGCTCGAACATCACCGACCAGGAGTCGATGTGGTCGACGCCCAGCACCTGCTTGACCTTCTCGACGTTGTAGCCGATGCCGTTGGTGCCCCACAGGTAGGGCACCGAATGGCGATTACCCGGGTCGTTCTGTTCCAGCAGCTTGAGCAGCTTCGGGTCCAGGTGCTTCCAGTTCGGCAGCTTGCTGCGGTCGAGTTCGAGGAAAACCCCGGCCTGCACCTGGCGGGTGAGGAAGTGGTTGGACGGCACCACCACGTCGTAACCCGAACGGCCCGCGAGCAGCTTGCCCTCCAGGGTTTCGTTGGAATCGAAGACGTCGTAGATCGGCTTGATACCGGTGGTCTTCTGGAATTCGCCCAGGGTGTCGGGCGCTATGTAATCGGTCCAGTTGTAGACGCTGATCGTCGGTTCAGCGTGGGCGACCTGGGCCATCGTGGCCAGGGCAAAGGGCGCAAGGTAGCGCAGCAGTCTCATATCGACTCCCGAATTTTTGTTGTGATGGCGGAGGGGCGGGTTAGACGCTCAGCAGCAGGAACTCGCGCTCCCAGGAACTGATCACCCGCTTGTAGTTCTCGTGTTCGGTGCGTTTCACGGCCACGTAGCCCTGCACGAACTTGCGGCCCAGGTACTCACCGAGCACTTCGCAGTCTTCCATCTGGGCCAGCGCGTCCTCGATGGTGATCGGCAGACGCAGGTTGCGGCGCTCATAGCCACGCCCTTGCACCGGGGTGCTGGGGGCAACTTTCTCGACCATGCCCAGGTAGCCGCAGAGCAGGCTGGCGGCCAGCGCGAGGTAGGGGTTGGCGTCTGCGCCGGGCAGGCGGTTCTCGACCCGCATCGCCTCGGGCGAGGAGGGCGGAACACGCAGCCCTACGGTGCGGTTTTCCTCGCCCCACTCGACGTTCACCGGGGCCGAGGTGTCCGGCAGGAAGCGACGGAAGGAGTTCACGTTCGGCGCGAACATCGGCAGCACCTTCGGAATGTACTTCTGCAGGCCGCCGATGAAGTGGAGGAACAGTTCGCTCTTGGAGCCATCGGCGTTGGCGAAGATGTTCTTGCCGGTGGCGACATCCAGAACGCTCTGGTGGATGTGCATCGCGCTGCCCGGTTCATCGGTGATGGGCTTGGCCATGAAGGTCGCGCTCACATCGTGCTTGAGCGCGGCTTCGCGCATGGTGCGTTTGAACACGGTGATCTGGTCGGCCAGGCTCAGTGCGTCGCCGTGACGGAAGTTGATCTCCATCTGCGCCGGGCCGTCTTCATGGATCAGCGTGTCCAGGTCCAGCCCCTGCGCTTCGCACCAGTCGTAGACGTCCTCGAACAGCGGGTCGAACTCGTTGGTGGCATCGATGGAGAAGCTCTGGCGACCGCTTTCCGGGCGCCCGGAACGGCCCACGGGCGCTTCAAGGGGGAAGTCCGGGTCGCTGCTGCGCTTGGTCAGATAGAACTCCATCTCCGGCGCCACGACCGGCCTCCAACCCTTGTCCGCATACAGCTTCAGGACGCGCTTGAGTACGTTGCGCGGCGACAGCTCGATCGGATTGCCGTACCGGTCGAAGGTGTCGTGGAAGACCATGGCGGTCGGCTCCAACGCCCAGGGCACGAGGAAAATCGCGTCGGGGTCGGGACGGCAGAACATGTCGATGTCGGCTTCGTCCAGCAGGTCGTAGTAGACGTCGTCGTCAACGAAATCACCGGTGACCGTTTGCAGCAGGACGCTTTCCGGGAGCCGCATGCCGCCTTCGCCGAGGAACTTGTTGGTAGGGGAGATCTTCCCGCGGGCGATGCCGGTCAGGTCGCTGACCAGGCACTCGACTTCGGTGATTTTTTGTTGTTTTAGCCGTTGCTCCAGTTGCTCGGCGGGGGTGTTCATACAAGCCTCGGAAGGTTCATGGTTTCGGAATGAGCGCGCGCCAGCAGCAGGTTGCTACCAGGCCGCGGGGATAGTTTCGTTCGCAGGGGCGAACCCGTTCTATCCACTTTCCGCACACATGACAGAGCCGTGTCGCAACGCTTCCTTATTTCCTGTGGGGGCGAAATCGTTCGCTTGGGGCGGCGCCGTTATGGGGGGCTTTCTATCTGGGCAGACGATTGCGCCCCCATAACCTTGCAACCGCCAAGCGAACGATCGGCGACAGCTTCGTAGTGGCCATATGACACATCTCGTTGTAAATTCCACGCGCTGGCAAGTGTCAATTTGCCATCGTCAATAAGTGGATCGGCAAGGAGCCATCATGCAGGGATCCCTGGAAGGCTTCGGTACACCAAGCTTGAGTACTGACCTCCACTGAAGTCAGTCCCACCAAGACAAAGAAGCCCGCTTATGCGGGCTTCTTCGTTTGGGCGGCATTGCGCCTGGCCGCGTAACGCCAGGTTGACGGCCGTTCTGGGCTCAATGCCTTGTCTTGCGCTCAAGCAGGCGCACGCCGAGCGAAAGCGGGTAACAGAGCACGAAGTACATCGCCCCCACCAGGACATAGATCTCCAGCGGCATGAAGTACACCGAGCTCAGATCCTGTGCCCTGAGCATCAGGTCCGGCGCGGCGATCAACGAGGCCACCGAGGTGTCCTTGAGTAGCGAGATCGCTACGTTGCCAATAGGCGCCAGGACGATGCGAATCGCTTGCGGTAGTACCACCCAGCGCAGGATCTTCATGCGGGTCATGCCGATGGCCTTTGCCGCTTCCACCTGCCCCTTGGGAACGGCTTGCAGGCCCGCTCGGTAGATCTCCGAGAGGTAGGCCGCGGCGTTCAGGCCCAGGCCGATCATGGCTGCCTGGAACGAGCTGAAGTGAATGCCCACTTCGGTCAAGGTGAAGTAGACGATGAACAGCTGAACCAGGGCAGGGGTGCCACGGAAGACTTCGATGTAGATCAGCGCGGCGCGGCGCAGCACGGCGCTGCCCGAGAGCCGTGCCAGTGCCACCAGCAGACCGACCAGCAGGCCGATCACCAGCGCACCGAACGCCAGTTGCAACGTGGCCCAGGCCGCCACCAGCAGTTCCGCCTGTGCCGCGCTCCAGAGTTCTGCGTAGCTCATATCAGTTCTCCTTGGCGATGCTGAGGCGTCGTTCGGTACGAGCCGCCCAGTGGGAGAGCGCCAGGCTCAGCACCAGATAGATGATGGCCAGCAGGAAGTAGATGGTGTTGGTCTGGTAGGTCTCGCTGACCAGCATCCGCGCCTTGAAGGTGAGCTCCGGGACAGCTGCCGCTGATGCCAGCGACGTGTCCTTGAGCAAGCCGATGGCGAAGTTGGCCATCCCTGGAATCGCCACCTTGAATGCCTGGGGCAGCACGATGATGCGCAGCGCCATACGGCGCGTCATGCCGATGGAGAATGCGGCTTCGCTCTGACCCCGGTCGATGGTGAGAATGCTGGAGCGAAACACCTCCGAGAGGATCGCCGCACCGTTCAGGCCGAAGCCGATGATTGCGGCACCGATGGCGGGCAGCGTTATGCCGATATAGGTCAGGCCAAAGTAGAGGATGAACAGCTGCGTCAGGATGGGGATGTTGCGGAACACCTCCAGGTACAGGCTGGCAATCAGGCCGAGGGCAGGATTGCGGGACAGTCGCATCAGGGCCAGGCAGAAACCGAGGACCGCGGCGACCACGAATGCGGCCCCCGTCAGACCTATGGTCGTCAGGGCGCCGATGCCAAGTACCTTGAGGAAGTAGGGCAACAGTTCGAGCGTTCTTTCGAGACCAGCGATTTCCAGCATCGATCAGTGCTCCTTCACGGCGCAGATGAACGCGCGGGTCCGCTCGACCTGGCTGTCGCGGAATATCTGCTGGGGTGGTCCCTGTTCGACGATGTTGCCGTCGGCCATGAAAATCACCTGGTCGGAGACGCTTTCGGCGAAGCTCATTTCGTGGGTCACGATGATCATGGTCATGCCTTCTTCGGCGAGCTTGCGCATCACCGCGAGGACTTCACCCACCAGCTCCGGATCGAGCGCCGAGGTGGCCTCGTCGAAGAGCATCAGCTTGGGCCGCATCGCCAGCGCGCGGGCGATGGCGATGCGTTGCTGCTGCCCACCGGAGAGCTGGTCCGGATAGGCGTCCCGCTTGGCCAGCATGCCCACCTTCTTCAGCAGGTCCTCGGCCTGTTCGATGGCCTCGGCGCGATCCCGTTGCTGGACCTTGAGCGGCCCCAGGATGATGTTTTCCAGCACGCTGAGGTGGGGGAACAGGTTGAAGCGCTGGAACACCATGCCGATTTCGGCGCGCATCCGTGCCAGGTCCTTGTCACCCATGGGCACCTTGCGGGTGCCCACCTGGCGCTGGCCGATCAGTTCATTGTCGATGTAGATGCTGCCCCGGGTTGGCTCCTCCAGGTAATTGATGCAGCGGAGTAGGGTGGTCTTACCGGACCCGCTGGGCCCGATAAGGGAGATTTTCTGGCCCTGTTGCACATTGAGGTCGATGCCTTTGAGGACGTCCAGGTGGCCATAGGACTTGTGCAGCCCTTCGATTCGTACCAGCGGAGTGGATTCAGCCATGAGCATTTCCCGTGGTTGAAGTGACGAGTGCGGTCAGCAACCGGATCTCAAGAGAAGGCCTGGCTGAAATCGCGCATGGGGTGCTCGAAGGGCCCGATCAGATTGCCTTTCTCATCCCGGTCCACGCCGATGCGCTGGTCTTTGGGCAGGGGCACGAGGTAATCGGGGTTCTTGATGCCGTACTTGGCGAGGACCGGGCGGACCTGGTCGGTGCTCTTCAGCCAGCGCAGCCCCTGGTTCACGGCATCGAACAGGTCCTGGTTTTCTGGATGGATGCCCCATATCGCCTCGAACTTGGCGGTCAGGCTGGGGAACTTCTCGTCGAACTGGATGGGCACCTGCTTCAGCTTGAGGCTGGGGTCCTGGAGGATCATGTAGTCGATGGTCGGCGCATCCAGGACGGCGAAGTCCAGGCGCCCGGCGCGTACGTCGCGCAGGCAGGCGTCGGTGCTGTCATAGAGCTTCACTTCCTTCACGCCTTCCACCCTTTTCATGTCCGGGATGATGAAGTAGCCGGTATTGCTGCCCAGGGTCCGGCCCCGCAGATCCGCGATGGTGAGAGAGTCCTTGAAGGGTTCGTCCTCGCGCATGATCACGTAGGCGCCGGTGTAAAACACGGCATCGGTCAGCAGCAGGATTTTCGAGCGCATGGGATTCCAGGCGAAGTTGCCGCCGAACCAGTCGGCACGCCCGGACCGGACGGCTTCGATCACGGCGGGGAAGCCCATGGTCAGGACATCGAGCTTGAGTTCAAGGCGATCGGCGATGAGTTTCAGGAGTTCCAGGTCGGTGCCGATCGGCTGCCCGTCGCGCACTGCGCCAAGGGGCATGTCACCCAGGCAGGCCGCCGTCAGGTAGCCGGGGCGAATGGTCTTGATCGGTTTGTCGGCCGCCTGAACAGCGGGAAGGCGTCCCATGGCGCTGCCGAGCAGGACAGCCATCGAGCCGTAACCCGTGACCTTGAGCAGGTTGCGCCGCGAAATACCGCGTGCGTCGAATTTGAAGTCGGACATAGATCACCTGTGTGCGAATGGTTGTGGAGACTGATACAGCCGAACAACACGAGGCCATCCTTGGCCCAACCTTCCCGGGGCGTCAGGATCGTGGGGTCACGCCAGCCAGGTTGGCGTTGGCACGGGCGAGAGGCTTGTCGCCCTCCACGCGCCGACGTTTGAGCAACAGATAGCAGCCAGACACCACGGCAAGACTCACCAGGCTGGCCAGGAATTGCGTCCGCAGGGATTCCTGGAAGGCCATGGCGGCAAGGACACCGGCAATCACCGCTACCACAGCATAGGAAAGCCAGGGGAACAGCCACATGCGGAGGGTCAGCCGCGCTGGCTCCGTGGCCTCGATGCGGCGGCGCACGCGGATTTGCGCCAGGGCGACCGCCAGGTACACGAAGAGCATCACGGCGCCGGATGCGTTCACCAGGAAGAGGAACACGCCCTGGGGCGAAATGATCGCCGCCATGATGGCGATGTAGCCGATCACACTGCTCAGCAGCACGGCCGCCCGCGGCACTTTGCGCCCGGTCAGGGTGGACAGCCTGGCCGGTGCGTCACCGCGCTGGCTGAGGCCGAAGAGAATCCGCGACGACACGTACAGCCCGGAGTTCAGTGCCGAGAGCACGGCCACCAGGACCACGGCTTCCATGATCATCGACGCGCCGGGGATGCGCATGACATCCAGCGCCGCCACGAATGGTGAATGCCCGGCCACGATCTGGCCCCAGGGCACCACGCAGACGATCAGGAAGATCGAGCCGACATAGAAGGTGATCACGCGGAAGATCACCGAGCGGGTCATGTTCGCGACGTTCTTGGAGGGATCATCCGACTCGGCAGCGGCGATGGTGGCGATCTCCGCCCCGCCCACGGCGAAGATCACCGTCGGTACCCCTGCCAGGATCGCGCTCACGCCAAAGGGCATGAAACCGCGGTCGTTCACCAGGTTGTCGAGCAGCGCACTGGTGCTGAGTGCAAAACCGAAGAGGTAGGCCGCTGCCACACCGATGAAGACGATGATCGCGAAGACTTTCAGTGACGCGAACCAGTACTCGAACTCGCCGTATGACTTCACCGACAGGCAGTTGATGGCGGTCATGATCGCCAGCAGCGCCAAGCCGATCATCCACGGCGGCAGCGGAATCCACTGCCCGAGGATGTTGGCACCGACCACGGCCTCCACCGCGACGACAATCACCCAGAAGTACCAGTACAACCATCCGCTGGTGAATCCCACCCAGTTGCCCAGGCCGATGCGAGCGTACTCGGTGAACGAGCCGACGCCTGGCAGGGCCACCGCCATCTCGCCGAGCATGCGCATCACCAGCATCACGACGATGCCAGCGGCAAGATAACTGAGGAACGCCGCCGGGCCGATGGCCTGGATGGTGGCGCTGCTGCCGACGAAAAGACCCGCGCCGATAATGCCGCCGAGGGAGATCATCGTGATGTGACGCTGACGCAGGGCACCGCTGAGGCGTTGCTCGCCAGCCTTGCCAGGGGTTTGTCCGGTGTCGTTCATTGGATGGCCTCCGCCATGACATTCAGTAGGGAAGGGCAGGGTGAAGCCGAGAAGGATTTAACGCGGGGGAAGCTGCACACCGGGTATCCTGTGGCGCCCGCCAAGGCGCTGGGGCTGCGGTGCGACGGGGTTGCCGAGGGCATGCCTGGCTTTAGGTATACGAGAGTCATGTGCGTGTCCGTTGAGGCTGAAGCTATTTTTATTGTGATGCATGACAAGCATTACAACTCCACACTAACCACCACATTTTAGCTTGTCAATCGCCTTTGTATCGGATAAAAAAGCAATACAAGTTTGCTATTTGTCTCGCCGATGGCATGACAATCAAGGAAGCACCATGAGCCAATTCGAACAATTGCTGGGCGAGCTGAAGGCCAATGCGGGATTGCACCGGGACTCGGCGGAAACCCTTTACGCCCAACTGGCAGACGCGCTGTCTGAAGCGATTCGTAGCGGAAAGCTCAAGCCGGGCGACCGACTGCCACCGCACCGTGAGTTCGCCAGCGCGCTGGAGCTCAACATAACCACCATTACCAAGGCGATGGCTGTGCTGCAGCAGAAAGGCTTGGTGGAAAGCCGGCCCGGGCGGGGTACGCAGGTCGCCCAACCGCGTCACCCGGCGGCGCAGTTCCAGTCGGCACCCAGCAATGACCCGGGAACGGTCGACCTGAGTGTCAACCGTCCCGCCACCGATGGCTTCAACCGGGTGCTCGCGCAATTGCTGCCGCGCTTATCCAGCGATTCGCGCTTCGTCGACATGAAGGACTACCACCCTTCTGAAGGCCCGCTCTGGGCGCGGGAAGCCGCGGCGCAATGGCTGCGCCACACCGGCGTGCAGGCTGAAGCAGGCCAGGTACTGATTGTCGAAGGGGCGCAGCACGGCATTGCCAGCACGTTGCGGAGCCTGACCAACAGCGGCGACGTCATCCTGGCCGACAGTGTTACCTACCAGGGCATCAATGCGCTCTGCCGTTCCCTGGGGCTGATCCTGGTCGGGGTCGACTCCGATGCGCGGGGTATGTGTCCGGATGCGTTGCGCGAGGCCTGTACCGAACATCAGCCGCGACTGTTGTTCCTGGTGCCGTCGATCCATAACCCGACCGCCATCACCCTGGACACCGAGCGTCGCGAGGAACTGGCAGCGGTGATCCGCGAGACCAACCTGCTGGTCATCGAGGACGACGTCTATCGGCCCTTGCTGGACCAGTCGCCACCGCCCATTGCTTCAATGCTGCCGGAACGGACCATCTACGTGTCCGCCCTGTCCAAATGCATTGCGCCGGGGTTGCGCATGGGCTTCGTCATGGCGCCGCAGGCGTTGGTGCAGGACATCGCCGCCATGCAGCGCATCGATTGCTGGAGCACGTCACCCTTCACCGCGCTCATTGCTACTCGCCTGATCGAAGACGGTCACGCCGAGGAGTTGGTCGCGGAACAGCGCGAAGAGCTGCGCAGCAGGCAAGCACTCTTGGCCGCTCACCTCGACGGGCTGGAGTTCCAACACAGCGCCACCGGCACCCATGCCTGGCTGATTCTTCCAGAGCCCTGGACCGGTTCGCGCTTCGCCCGTCTTTGCCAGGACCGCGGCGTGGTCCTGCTCGCAGGCGGCGCCTTCACCCTTCGCCCTGAGCTCTCCCCGCAGGCGGTGCGCATCAATATCTCGGCTGCGCTGTCGCGGGATCAGTTGGTCAAGGCACTGAAGGAAATCAGCCAGCTGGCGCGCCAGGGGCATCTCTACATGCACAACCGGATCTGAGGACATGACACAACCGATTCATTGTGAAATCGCAGTTATCGGCGCAGGCGTTGTCGGCGTTGCCACCGCACTGTGGTTGCGCCGCCAGGGCTATCAGGTGCTGTTGCTCGAGCGTGAGGGCGTGGCATCCGGGGCCTCCTACGGTAATGCCGGCACCCTGGCGCCCTATGGTGTGATGCCGATCGCCCAGCCCTCATTGCTGAAGGCCATCCCGTCGCTGTTGTTTTCGCCGGGTTCTCCCTTCGTCATCAACTGGAAGCGACTGCCCCAGTTGATGCCCTGGCTGTTGCGATTTCTCAATGAATGCCGTGCGTCGCGCTGTGAGTCCAACACTCAGGCGTTGGCCCGGATTCTCCAGCGGACTTACAGCGGTTACGCGCCGCTGCTGGAGGACAGTCCCCAAGCGAACCAACACCTGCGTCACAACGGCTGCCTCTACCTCTATGGCTCCGAGGCAAGCTTCGCCGGTGCCCAAGCGGCTATCGAGCTGCGGCGTTCCCTCGGCATCGCCCAGCAAGAGCTGAGTGCCGCCGAGGTGGACCAACTGGAGCCGCATCTCGCCGGCAGGGCAGTGGCTGGTCTCCTGTTCCCAGACTCATCGCACATGGATGACCCGCGAGCCTTCATCGAAGCATTGGCGGCGCCCCTGGTGGCCGAGGGTGTGCTGCAGGCGGCGACCGTCATTGACATCCAACGCCAGGCAGCCGGGCTTTACCTGACCTGTGCCGAAGGCGCGGCCTATCGTGCTGACCGTGTTGTGGTCTGTGGCGGTGCCTGGTCCGCCGCGCTGGCGCAACAGGTCGGCGACCGCATCCCGCTGGATACGGAGCGCGGTTACCACATCGAGTTCGACCTGCCGGAAGCCTTGCTCAATCGCCCCTGCTGCCCGGTGGAAAGCGCGTTCTACATGACCCCTATGGCAGGTCGTCTGCGGGTAGCGGGCACAGTGGAGCTGGGCTCGATCAAGGACCCGGCCAACCCCGCACGCTTTGACTACCTGGAACACCATGTACGGCGAGTACTGGGGCTGACGGTGCCGGTCGCGCGCAGATGGCTGGGCTTTCGTCCGTCCCTTCCGGACTCCTTGCCGGTTATCGGCCCTTCGCCCAATGAGCCTCGACTGATCTACGCCTTCGGTCATCAGCACCTGGGCCTCACGCTGGCAGGGGCGACCGGCCAGTTGGTGGCGGATTGCATCGCAGGCAAGCCCCCGCGCTGGCTGGACAGTTTTTCAGTGCAACGTTTCTGAATCGCACCCTTTCACGGGAGACCCCGCTATGGAAAGAATCGAACGCGCCCGCACCAATTCGCGCATGAGCCAGATCGTCATTCACGGCAACACCGTGTACCTGGCCGGGCAGGTCGGTGAACCGCACCATGATGTCGCCGAGCAGACCCGCGATGCCCTGGCACGGCTCGACACGTTGCTTGAGGAAGCCGGCTCATCACGGGAAAAACTGCTTCAAGTGACCATCTGGCTTGCCGACATGAGCGACTTCGCGGCGATGAATGCCGTCTGGGACGCCTGGGTGCCAGCAGGCCACGCCCCGGCTCGGGCATGCGGCGAGGCGAAGCTGGCCGATCCTGCATTGCTCGTTGAAGTGATCGCTTGCGCATCGCGCTGAACCGCTGCAGCAGCTGCACAGCACGCCGTTGATGGAACAGTGGCGTCTGGGCCTTGCTGGCGCGGTCGATCAGGCGCGGATGAACGACACCGCTGCAGCAACCAACCCCGTGGTGAGCGACACAAAGGAGATGAATGAAACCAGGCGAAACGCCTTGGTGCTGTCCACTTTCTTGGAAAACGCCATTGGGACGAATGTCAGCGGGTTAATCACCCCACCGAATATCACCAGCGCGGCGGACCAGCCGGGAAGCTCGGGAACGGCCAGTGCGGTGACGGCCATTACCGTCCCCATGATGATCCAGTCCAGGTGCGCCTGGCGTAGCCGCATCGGGTTGATAACGCCTACGGCGCGCAGCATCGCCGGGTAGTCGACAGCGGCGAGCACCGCAAAGCCGGAAAGCGCACCCAGGGCGATGGATAGCAATGCGGTAGCCAACAGTACTTGAACCATGACGCAAACCTTTGTGAGGTCGGGTGGAGCCGTGCGGCGCCACCCGGAGAAGGGTGGGGGAGTGGAATCAGACGTCGCAGAGGTTCACACCGGTGCGCGGGCGCCGATCGATCGATAGCTCGAAGACATCCGGACGCAAGTAGTGCCCGACCACGTCCAGGTCATGGCGCTGGGCGTCGATCTGCGAGAGGTCGATCTTGCCCAGCACAATGCCTGGCTCACCGAACAGTGGGCTCGTTACCCAGGAGCCGTCAGGCCCGATCACACCAGAACCACCGTTGAACAGCAGGCCCGCTTCTGGCGCCTCGCTCCCGACTCCGCGGCGATAGGCCGCCAGCAATTCAGCCGGGACATCATCGGTGGACAGGTACTGTCCTGCGCAGAGCACGAAGCAGCGGCCCTCGAAGGCATATGACCGGGCGGCGATATGGTGCATCTCCGGAATGTCTGGCCAGGCCGCCACGTGAATCTGTTCGTCTTGCGCGTGCAACGCTTGGCGTGCCAGCGGGTGCCAGTGCTCCCAGCACACCAGTCCCCCGAGGCGGCCAACTTCGGTTTCAACCACTCGCAGTCCCGCAGCATCACCGCTGGCCCATACCGTGCGCTCGGTATGCGTGGGGGTCAGCTTGCGGTGCACATTCAGGATCACGCCATCAGGACCAACGGTGACCAGCGAGTTGTAGAGCGAGCCCCCGTGCTGACGGGAGCGCTCGTTCATGCCCATCACCACGGTGACTTCGTTGGAACGCGCGGCCTCGCGAAGTACCGACAGGTCATCGTCCATGGCGTCAGGCGCTCCGATAGCCGGGCTGTCGGCCAGCAGCTTTGCATACCAGGACTTCGCTTGCGCATCGTCCCAGCCGGCCATGCCAAACACCCAGGCCGGATAGCAGCTGAGCCAGGTTTCAGGGAACACCACGAGCTCTGCGCCCATACCCGCGGCGTAACGAATATGCTCGGCTGCCCTGCGCAGTGATTCGGCGCAATCCAGCACCGCTGCGGGCATCTGCACGATGGCGACAGTTTTTTCTTTATTGCTGGTCATTCCAAATACCCCATTCAATTTTCGTTGCGTTGTTCGCCTGCTCGCCTGTGCAGCAGCCGGAATGTGGAGGTCAAAACGTCTGACCGGAAACTCGTTCAAGCAGCATCTGGCTTTGCCGTTGCGCGGTAACTTCCGCCGAACGCTCGAGATTGCGTGCCAGCAGGTAGTACAAACCGCCCGCAATCAGCAGCCCGGGAATGAAGGCGATATCTGCGCCCCCCAGCGCCTCGGCCGCAGGCCCGACGAAGAACGGGATGGAGAAGAACGGAATCATCGCCACGAAGCCGACCGCATAAGCGACTACCCCGCGCCAGGCCCAACGTCCGTACACGCCGTGCGGGTTGAAGATTTCGGCGATGGCATATTCGCCCTTGCGGATCGCGTAGAAGTCGACGAGGTTGACTGCCGTCCAGGGGATCAGGAAGTACAGCATCAGCAGTACAAAGCCGTTGAAGCTGGCCATGTAGGCTTCGGGTAATGCGAGGGCAACGCACAACGACACCACGCCGACAACGGTCAGGCCTGTCACCCGCAGCCGGATAGTCGGGCGCACAGGGCGGAAGCCATCAACCGCGCTGATGCCTGTCAGCATCGCGCCATAACTGTTGATGCCCGTCACCGACAACTGAGCAACGGCGCCTACCAGCACGGCAATGGTGCCGAAGCCTTTGAAGAAGTAGTCACCGGTCTGTACCAGCGAAACAATGCCATCGGCGCCGGGGATGTAGCTGGCAAGCACCGCGCCCAGCGACATCAGCCAGGCAGCGGAAGCCGCAGCGCCCAGATAGGTCCAGCAGATCAGCTTGGAGCTGGATGAGTGCTCGGGGAGGTAGCGCGAGTAGTCGGAGACATACACCGAGTAGCTGATGTTGTAGCCGGCAGCCAGCGACAGCTGCACCAGGAACGCGGTGGTATTCCACCCGGCCTCTACCGGTGCTGGGGTGGCTGCAGGAAGCACAGTGACGGCCATGGCAGTGACAATGCTGAATACGCCGATCAGCAGATAGGTCAGCCAGCGTTGCACGAAGTGCAGCAGGTCATAGCCGAACACCGCGATGACGATGCTCACGGCGATCAGCGTCGGGTACCAGAACCACTTCGAACCGGGCAGCACCAATTGCAGCGCCTGGGTCACCAGAATGACGCCGAACACGATGAAGCCCACGTAAACGAAGAGTGTTGCGGCAAAGGGAACAATGGCGCCGCGGCTGCCGAACTGTGCCCGCGACTGAATCATTTGTGGCAAGCCCATCTTCGGCCCCTGATTGGCGTGGAGGGCCATGAACAACGTGCCGAAACCAGCGCCAGCAACAATGGCCAGGACGCTCCAGAGAATGCTCAGCCCCATGCCCGGGCCAACGAAGCCGACCATCAGGGTGAGAAACACGAAGTTGCCGCTGAACCAGAAGGGGCCCTGGTGCCAGACCTTCCCGTGCCTTTCTGCCCGCGGCACATAGTCGATTGAGCGGGCTTCGATTGTGGGTCTGCCTGACTCGCCATTGCGTTGAGATGTCATGCTGCACTCCGTTGAAGATTGATTCTTTTTGTTGGTGGTGTAGCGCTCGCGTGGGCCGCTGCTGTGGTTTTCAGCGCCTACGACGATCGCTGCTCAGGAGTGCCGCGAGTATCGAAACGGGGACATGGCCGGTAAATCCTCAAACGCAGAAGCTGACTTGCTCGAAAACGCAACTAAAGCGAGCCGTTGTTCTGTGCTGAGTTCAGGTACTTCAGGGGGAGGAGGGGGACAGTTGGAGAACAACCGGGCGGATAAAACGGCCGGCAAAATAGCTGGTATAAGACCCACCTTCATGGCGGTCGTGAATGTGCATCGGAGGTCTTCATGCTGACCAACCTTTCAGACGTGGATCTGCGCAGGCTGCGCATCTTCTGTTCGGTCGTCGAAGCCGGCGGTTTTACCGCCGCGCAGGTGCGCTTGAATACCAGCCTGCCACGGCTGAGTACGCTGGTTCGAGAACTGGAAGTTCGCCTCGGCTACTCCCTGTGCCGACGCGGCAAGGGTGGTTTCCAACTAACCGAGCAAGGCGCGCAGACCTACGCTGCCGCGCAGGAGCTGTATGCCGATATCGATCGTTTTCACCAGCGGGTGGTGATGCTCAATGAGCAGCATCCGGAGTTCCTGCAAGTCGGCAGCGCCGACAACCTGCTTTCACATCCACAGGCACCGCTACCGCTGGCGCTCAATATGTTCCGCAAGGAGTCGCACCGCACCCGGATAGACCTGCAGATCATGCGCGCCGATGAACTTGAACAAGCGGTGCTCGAAGGGCGTCTGCACCTGGCAATCGGCTGTTTCAACCACCAGCTATCGGGCCTGCACTATCAGCCGTTGTTCGAAGAGGAACAGAACCTGTACTGCGGGCGCGGGCATGCGTTCTTTGAACGCCCTGATGAACAGCTCAGCAATGAGGAAATCGAAACCGCAGACTATGTGGATCGTGGTTACATGCTCGAAAGCCGCAGGCCTTACGACCTGCGTTTTGGCCATTGCGTGAGCGCATTTTCAATGGAAGCGATCGCCACCTTGATCGCTTCCGGCACCTGCATCGGCTATCTACCGACGCACTACGCCGACATCTGGGTCGCCCGCGCCATGCTCCGTCCGATCGCACCGCAGAGGCTGGCGTACAGGGCGGCGTTCCATTGCATAACCCGACAAGGGCAAACGCCAACAAACGCGTTGGCGAGACTGCTTCAAGCCCTGGACACCGCGCAGAGCTCGTTGAGCTGACACCACACTCCACATAGGTAGAGATGAATCACCGCATGCAGCAAGGCGCTTTCCCGGTAGTGATCGAGACAAGGCCCGGATCGCCGTCGCACAACGCCGAGTTATCCATCAGCACTTCATCGAGCAGTTTGGCTGGGTGGACGCGCCACAAGTTGAGATGAGCGTGGGATGACCGCAGCAAAAGAACCTGCCACAGAGGACTTTGTACCAATCTCGCCGATTGCAACGCCACGGCGACACTACTTGCTCGCCGTGGCGGATATCGTGTCGCGTGGGATATCAGGCGCCCATTACGAAGTCGCTCTGGTTGATTGACGCGACATTGACCCCTACCAGCGTGATGCTGTCGCTACCGATGGTCACTACGGTCTGTGCAGCGGTGCCGCTGATGGACACCAGCGCGGCAAAATTTGCTGCGCTAATGCCGAGCGCGGCGACATCCAGCAGATCCTGACCTCCCGCCGGATTACCGTCGAAGCCGATGATCTGGTCATGACCGAAACCGGCGGCGAACTGGAATATGTCGCTTCCGGATCCGCCGTCGAGGATGTCGTTGCCCGCGCCCCCCACGAGTACGTCATTGCCCGTTTCGCCCCGCAGCACGTCGGCGCCGTCGCCTCCAAGAAGCCTATCGTCACCTGTGCCGCCGGCCAGTGCATCATTGCCTTCCTGGCCTTCGAGCAGGTCGTTGCCGACACCCCCTATCAGCGAGTCATTGCCCAGGCCTCCGAGCAATACATCGTTGCCCGTGCCTCCATCGAGTGAGTCATCGCCATCCAGGCCGATCAGCGAGTCGTCACCACCGTTGCCCAGCAGCACATCGCCGCCATTGCCCCCGGTGATCTGGTTACCCACCGTGTTGCCGACTACGTTGGTCGCGTTGCTGCCAACGAAGACCAGATTCTCCAGATTGGCGGCCATGACATAGCTGAGCAGTTGGGAGTAAGCGAGATCCTCGCCACCGCCCGCGGCCTCGACTATCACGTCCCCCACTGTGTCCAGGTAATAGGTGTCATTGCCGGCGCCTCCTATCAGTCGATCCGCGCCCGCGCCTCCATCGAGCACATCGTCACCAGAGCCACCCGTGATGGTGTTCGCCAGTCCATTGCCGATACCCGTGAAGTTGCCGCTGCCTACGTAGGTCAGGTTCTCTACATTGGCGCCTAGGGTGTAGGTTGCCAGCGTGGTATCGACCCGGTCCGTGCCGCCAGCGTTGCCAGCAAGCTCTTCCATCACCTGGTCACCCAGGTCATCAACCAGATAGACATCGTTGCCGGCACCGCCTTGCATCAGATCGGCACCCATACCGCCATCCAGTGTGTCGTTTCCGGCATCCCCCTGGAGGGTGTCATTGCCTTCACCACCCAACAGCGTGTCATTGCCCACGCCCCCCTGAAGCCTGTCGTCACCGAGCTCGCCGTGAAGCGTGTCATTGCCGTTGCCGCCCGTGAGCAGGTCGTTTCCAGCCAGGCCAAACAACTGGTCGTTGCCGTTGTTGCCGTGGGCGATATCGTCTCCCGTCGTGAAACTCAGGATGTCGGCGGTTGCACCCACCCCGTTCCACAGGTCGCCGACCACCTGTGTCGAGGCGGAATAGATCACCTCTGCGGTGCCCTGGTCATCGGTGTAGCTGACCATCACCCGCAGCTCCTTGCCGACTTCATCCTGGGTGGGCGTGAAGGTCGCTGCAATTGCGCCAAGTATGTTGACGAACACGAGCCCGTTGAACACCTGCCACTGGTAGGCAAAGGTGGCGTTGCTGGTGCCGTTGACGTCGGTGAATGCGCGGGTTGCCGTAAGCATCTGGCCCTCTGTGGGCGAGGTGTCGCTGATGCTGACCGTACCCACGGGTGCCTGGTTACCGATGAACACCTCCTGATCGAGGAAGCGCAACACCTCGATATTGCGCAGGCGATCGGTGCCGTCCAGTTGGGTCCCGCGCGCATGGACCACGGTCCAGGAACCATCGTCGTTGCGGGACCAGTCGTAGTTCGTGGCCAGGTCCGAGAACAGTGCCACGTCGCGGTCGCCGGTGTTGTTGGTGAAGCGGATCTCGCGGACGATCTTCAGTTGTCCCGGGTTGAGCTCGCGGTTGAACATCCGTGTCTGCAGTTCCACCAGGTTGTTGAAGCGCAGTTCGGCGCCGCTGGCGTCCACCATCGGCACACCGTTGGCGTCCAGCAGGCGCAACTGAGCATTGAGCCAGGCGTCGCCGTCGATGAAGTCGTCGCCGCCGCGGCCTTCGATCAGGTCGCTACCGCCGCCGCCCAGCAGGATGTTGCCGCTGTTGAAGGCGATCAGGCTTTCCGGGTCGACGCCGGGCACGGGCGTATAGTCCGGGATCAGGTCGCCCAGCAGGTCGCGCAGGCCGTCGATGCGGTCCACCCCGGCCTGGGACAGGAAGTTGTTGTTGTCGAGGATGAACTCGGGTTCGGCGGTGGGGTCGTTGCCGCGATCGTCACCGCGCAGAGTGTCGTTGAGGTTCCAGCCCGACAGCGCCTCCACTTGGCTGAAGCGATCGCGCAGTACCTCGATGGGCATGTTCGGGAAGATCGTCTGGTTCAGGTCCGAGTCGGCCACCACCGGGCTATTGAGATGAATCGCCCAATCGAAACCCCACATGCCGATGTTCTTCTGGATGCCCGCACTCTGGAACATGATGTCGTCGCCCGACTCGGCGTCGTAGTCGGTATCGCCACCACCGCCATTGATCACGTCGTGGCCGATGACCTTGCTCTCGAAGAAGATGTCGCCGTTGTCGCCGGCGATGTAGTCGAAGCCGGCTCCGCCTTCGACCCAGTCGTCACCCTCATTGCCGAACAGCGCATCGATGCCATCGCCGCCGTAGATGAAGTCATCGCCGGCTCCACCTAGCACCTGCTTGCCGTCGGTACCGCCGATGATGAAGTCCTTGCCGGCGCCACCAAACAGGAGGTCGATGCCATTGCCGCCGCTGATGACGTCGTTGCCGTCTTCACCCTTGAGGTTGTCGTCGCCACCGATGTCGGTGATCACATCATCTCCGGAGCCGCCATGGAGGATGTCGTTGCCGTAGCCGCCTTCCAGGGTATCGTCGCCGCCATCGCCCCACAGGGTGTCATCGCCGGTGCCGGCCAGCAGCCATTCATTGCCTTCGCTGCCACCCAGCACCACGTGATCGTCTCCGTGGTACTTCAGTACGCCCGGTGCACGCTCGACCATGGGAGTGAGTGCCTGAAGGATCGGGTTGCTCCAGATCGGGTCTGCACCAATCTGCAGGGCCTGATTGATTTCCAGGATGTAATCCACCGCGGCGAACAGATCGCCCGGCAAGTGCGAAGAACCGGGTGCCCCGAGGTCGGTGTTGGCCATCACCAGGGAGGCGAAAGAGTTGGCTTCCAGTTCGCCCAGCAAGTGCTGCCCCTGTAGGCGCGAGAGGTAGTAGAAGCGGTCGGCGTTCTGCAACGTCTCCATCTGGGTTTCGAAGACGAAGTTGAAGGTCGAGCCAAGCATGCCGCCGAACAGCATCTTGCGTTCGGCCAAACCGCCAATCCAGAAGTCCACCAGGTTCAGGCCTGATTCCTGGGCCGCCCAGGTGCCGCTGCTGTTGAGGAAGTCCACCCGGTCCGCCGGGGCGTTGGCACCTCCGAGCACCAGAATTTCGGCTGCTGCGCGCTTGTCGGCCGCGGTGGTGGACGCGGTGATGCTGGCGTGGGTGCCGTAAGCGGCGATGAAATTGATGATCGACGCGGGGTTCTTCATGTTCAGCGCGAAGTCCACCCAGCTCACATAGGGCTTGAGGTTGGCATCGTTGGTCATCTCGAAGAACTGCTCCCGCGCGTGGTTCAGCGAGGGCACGCCAGTGTCGCGACCGCGAGCGATGTTGATGGCGGCGAGGTCCAACGGCAGCCCCACGAGGTTATTGCGCAGGGCACCGGTGATGAACTCGTCGATCTCATTGCCCACCTGCCGCGTCATGCCACGGATGATGGCTCCGGCTGCGGCATCAGCATCTCCGGCGTTACCGAACTCCATCGGGTTGAGGAACGCCTGTATCAGACCGAGTTCGCTGTTCTGCATGTTGATGTCGAGGCGATCCACCGTCTCGTTCAGCATGGAGTGGCCGAAGCGGTAAACCACATGGGCGAACTCGGCCACTATCGCCGGGTCCAGTTCCACGTTCGGCTGCACCATGAACACGTCGGTGAAGGGCTGGATCTTGCGCACGAATTCCTCGAACACCAGGTGCTGGTACTGCATTTCGTTGGTGAAACGCGCTGCCTGGAACAGCCGCTCACCGTCCCAGGCCAAGGCATCGATTTCGGTCTGGTTGGCGGGCCAAGCGGCGACGTCTACCCGTAGCCACTGATTGAGGAATGCGAGGTCGCCGTCCTCCAGCAGGGTCGACTTGATCTGTTCGATCAGGCGATTGTGTTCCGAGTGGAAGACGTGATGCACGGCGGTCAGGCCGATGTTCTCGTTACCTCGCCCATCGCCGGTGATGTAGTGGGCATCGAGCAGCTCGTTGTCGTAGCTGGTCAGGGTCGGCAGGTTGCCGGGGCCAATCGGCAAAGCAGGGTTGAAGTTCGGGTTGGGGATGGGGGCACCACCGAGGCCGAGCGCGTCATCGCTGTCGGCGACCTTCATACTGCCGTCGCTGTTGCGTGGCGCCGCGTCGTGGGCGATGTCGTCAAGGAATGCGTGACCGGTGCGAATCGCATTCGCGGTGCTGATGGGGGCAACGGAATTACCTTCCACCAACCCACCGGCGGTGACGATCTGGGCAAAGCCGTTGGCACCCCGTTCGAACTGGCCGTACTCGTCGGTCGCCAGCAGCGGAAGGTTCGTGACGTCGGCATCGCCGAGGTCGATTCCCAGCTTTTCCCGAGCCTGTTGCTTGATGTCCGCCCAGGTGGCCAGGCCGCCGCCTGCGCCATCCAGCATGCGTCCTGTGGCAACGGGAATCAGCAGCGGTTGACCATTGCCATCCAGGATTGGCTGACCATTGGCATCCAGCTTCGGCACCATCTCGTACTCGCGCAGGAACACCTGGTGGGACGGATGCGAGGTGTAGGTCTGGTTCTGATCGACGAAGGGTGTGGTCTGGTTGATGTGCTCGCGAATGTCGTCCGCGGTGCCCAGTACGCCGTCCGCTCCGGGCTGGTTGGTGGCACGGGTAAGCACCATGAAGTTGGTGTGCGAGGTGGGGGCGTAGAGCGGGTCGTCGGGTTGCAGCGGAATGTACACGGTGCCGCTGCCGCCCTTGTTCACCAGGTCCAGGCCATGGTCGAAGAACTGGCCGAAGATAGCCATCCAGGCGTTGTAGGGGGCGGAGATGCCTTCATCCGGTGCAACGTTGGGAATGAACAACAGGTCGGGGGTATCCGGGTTGCCATCGTGGTCGAAGGCGAAACTGCCCTCGGTGGCATTGGCGGCAGCCACTGCGGCCGGGTTGGCGGCGGACTGATCCGAGATCAGGTTGCTGATGGTACGCGGCGTGGAGTCCACCACGTAGCCAGTGGTTTGTTCGTAGGAAGTCTGGGTGGAACTGCCGGGGAATCCGGGCGGGGCGCCGGGACCATCGATACCGAACTCCGCGTCGCGAAACTCGGGCGCAAGCATGCGGGGCATGGTCTGGTCCGCCGAGCCGTAGTTCTCACGACCGGGAATCAGGTTGTTCCAGGTGCCGTTAACAGTGCGCAGGCCGATGGGCAGCAGGGGATTACCCACCAGGTCATAGAGCGACTCGCCGGCAGCGTGACGTTCGGCGATGACGATCTGGTCGAGGATGAAGGCCAGGTCTTGCTTGATCAGAGTGACCATTTTGCTTTCCTTGGGGCAAAGCGCCCCCATTGGCCATTCGCTTGAAGAGGCGAAGGGCCTGCTTCTCAGGCTTCAACGTTTTTCTGGCAGACGACGTCCGCACACAGCAAAGCGGACTGCGCGTTGTCTACGAGGTTTTGAGTGGGCCGATTCAATCTGCGCCAGCAGGTGGCCCATGAATCAATTTGTGACGGTGCCGTCGATAGCGCATCGCTATTCGCAGAGCACCCGAATAAGGCCAATCCAAGACGCCTCCCGGACGCCTTTTTCCCTGAAAGAATTTGAACGACGGCTGTTTTAAGGACTGGGACTTGGCGTCGTGCTCAATTAAATATTGATGGGGGACGTGGTCAAGAGACTGTCGCAAGTGGTGCGAAACTTAAGCTGTTCATCTATCTCCATGAAAACAAAAGAAAACCATGAGCATCCTGGTTTTTCGATAAGTGCGTCCGGACAATCCCCAAAGCTGGGTGAAAAAATCCCCACTCATCTCGGTAGCGGAGATGGCATGTCACTTCTTGTTCCCCAACGCGGCCCCGAAGTTGGGCATCTGATCGACTGAAAGTATGTCTGGCAGACCGTTCATCCAGAAGCGCGGAGGTTTGTATCAAGCTATGTAGTTCGGCAGGGAAATGTGAGATTGAGCTGCTTGGGAAATGGCTTCAAGCCGGGCACGACAAAGGCTAAAAAAGTCCGGAGACGCTGGTGGCGATTCTCCGCAATCACCAGCCGAAAGCAGCCGCTCGCAAAAGGCTGCTCACAGGCACGAACAATCCTCCTCAATTCAGCGGCGCGCTAAAGCAAGCGGCCCCCCTTGATCGCTGATCAATCCCGCGTAATCTCCCGCTGCCTGGTGAAACGACTTGCCGTAGGCATCTGGAAGCTCGGCTTTGCCTACCAGATAAGGACATTTATCCAATGCTTTTTTCCGTTGTATCGAACGGTGATCTGCTAGCGCCCACGCAGCCTGATGCAGTGGTGCCCTGGTGGAGCTTTACCAAGACCGTGTTGTCTGCTGCTGCCTTGTCATTAGTGCGTGACGGCCTGATTGAGCTTGATGAAGTTCTCCCGGAAAGCTCGTTCACTTTGCGTCAGTTGCTGCGCCATCAGGCGGGGTTGGCGGACTACGGTGAGCTGGCTGAATACCATGCAGCCGTTGCTCGTGGTGATACGGCCTGGACGACTGAGGAGATGTTGAATCGGCTTGAGGCCTCCAGGTTGCGTTATCCGCCCGGAACCCAATGGCGATATTCCAATGTGGGCTACCTATACGTGGCGCAACTGCTTGAGCGCCTGACCGGCCTTTCGCTGGAGGAGGCATTGAAGCAACGAGTCTTGGCGCCTCTCGCCGTGCCGCATGTGTCGCTCGCAAGGCCAGGCGAGCAACTGGGTGGTATCTGTCGGGGAGTAATGCCCGGCTACGATCCGGGCTGGGTTTATCACGGCTTGCTGCTCGGCACGCTTTCGGACGCGGCCTTACTGCTGGAAGGGCTGTTGAGTGGGCAACTGCTCCCTCGTTCGTTGCTTCAGGAGATGCAGACGGCGCTCGTCCTTGGGGGACCAATGCCTGGTAGACCCTGGACCGCTCCCGGATATGGCCTCGGCTTGATGATCGGCGCAGTGAGCGACGGTCTGACACTTTGCGGACACACGGGTAGCGGACCGGGCAGCACAGTCGCGGTCTATCGCTGTGCTCACGCAGGCAACTCTGCAAGCTGCGCTGTTTTCAGCGAGGGCGATGACCAGGGGGCCGTGGAAGCGGCCGTCTTGAGTCATCTTTTGGATGTCCTAGTCATTAGGCCAGGTAGCTGAGCCACGAGGTCGAAGGATTGATCGCGGCTTCGGGCCTCGATCGTCGGGTTTCGCTTCGCTCTAGCGGAACGCCGCCCGCACCAACCTACAACGTCCGCTCGGCTTTTCCCGCAGGCAAAAAAAGCCCGCCATAGAGGCGGGCTACAAGCCGTCCAGCTTAAAACTCAGTAGGCGTTGTCCATGCCATCGTCGATGGCGATGCCTTTTTCGCGCATCTGCTTGATCAGGCCTGCGCGGGTGTCCGGCAGGTTGAGCAGGGTGACGCTGCGAATCTTGGCGACTTCAGCCTCGGTGTAGGGCTTGTAGTCGTCAGGCACGCTGCTGCCGGCAATGCCGTCCTTGCGCATCATCCAGTTGATCAGTTCGGCCAGCTGGGCGTTGTTCAGCGCCGACTGGGACATGCCCGGCACACGCACCAGGAACTCACGACCGCCTTCCACTTTGAGGAAGTTGCCGACGAAGCCTTTCATCTTCGGCGTGTCGTTGGCCTTGGAGCCGGTACCGTCGCCCAGGTGGCAGCCAGCGCATTGCAGCTGGTAATTCACCGGGGTGCTGTAGCCGGCCTGGGAGATCGGCTTTTGCGGTGCTTCGTTGCCCGGCGCGTGCTTCTGGTTCGGGTCCGGAATGGCGCGGGCCATGGCCAGCGGGGCCGCCATTGCGCACATCAGTCCGGCAATCAACAGGTAACGCATGGCAGCCCTCCGGCGGGTCAGATCGCGACGCCGCGGATGATGGAAACGGTGCAGTGGTAAATGTGCGACTTGGCCGCCAGGCACCAGTTGACGTCGTTGTTGTTGAACGGACGGTACGCCGGTTCCTCGCTGTCGTTGCGGGTACAGGCGCACTGGGCGCAACTGTGCTTACCGCAGCAGTCGTTGTAGGAAATGATGTAGTCCTTGTTGTCGGCCGGGTTGCGGCAAGTGCCGATCCAGGTCACCTGGGAGGCCTCGGTGCCGGGCGGGCAGGAGGTCACCGAGCCGCCGCAGCAGCTGCACAGGAAACCGTCGACGGAGCAGTAGCGCCAGTAGTCGCAGCTGTTGGGATCACCCGGGTCGCCGGCCATCGGCTTGTCGGCGGCCAGGGCCTTGCCGGTGCGGTCGATGGGCAGCAGCACCGGCAGGGCGGCGCCGGCAACCATCAGGGAACCGATGCGGCCGAGGAGTTTGCGCCGGGAGGTGGTGTCGGCGACATGGCGCGTGGAGCGCTCGAAAAGGCGGTCTAGCAGTTTCATGGAGGGCTCCCTTCCTTAGTGGTTGTGCGCGCCGTGGTCGTGCGCGTGGTTGTGCAGGTAATGCTGCAGGGTGGCGCTGCCCAGGTGTTCAGCCTCGAACAGGCTGTCCAGGTGCTCGCGGGAGTTCACCAGGCCTTTGGAGCGCAGCACACCGGCCTTGTCGACCAGGGCGGCGTAGGGGAGCTTGCCGATCTGGTAGGTCATGCCCACTTCCGGGCCGACCACGTAGGTGGCGTCTTCGAGCTTGTGCTCGGCGATCAGTGCTTGCTGGGCGTCCATGTCGCCGTCGCTGACGTAGATCACTTCGAGGCGGTCGGCCTGGTCCTTGGCGATGGACTTGATGGCCGGCAGCAGGGATTTGCAGATCGGGCAGGTGGGCGAGAGGAAGAACAGCAGTTGGGCTTTCTCGCCGGCGTAGCCGAAGTTCACCGGACGGCCGTTACGGTCGGCAGCGGTGACTTTCGGGGCGGGTTCGTTGACGGCCACGCCTTTGTCGACCATCAGCGCGCCGGCCGGGGCCAGACGGCCGTGGAGTACACCAATTTGACGCACCAGGCCCATGACGGCGAAGGCCAGAGCGATCAAGAGGCACCAGAGCAGGACGTTGGAAACGATAAGGGCTTCCATATTTCACCTTCCAATGAGTTTGAGCAGACGGGGAGCGTTGGCCATCAGGCCATCCGCAGCGGCATACAGGAGCAGGGACGCGGCGCTGGAGGCGATCACGACGAAGATGTCGAATGCACCCAGCTCGCGGCTGTGGGGGGCGACGCTGGCGACCAGCGCCAGGCCTACCAGTACGGCGTTACGCGCCAGCAGCACCGGGCGGATCGGCTGGGCCTGTTCAGGGCCCGCGCAACCGCAGTCAATGTCGCGGCGGCCGCGCCACAGGTTGATGGCGATGGCCCCTGCGTAGCCGGCCAACAGCGCGGCGGCGGCCAGTGCTGCAGCGTGACGGCTGGCGGGCACCAGCAGGGCGAAGGCCACGGCCACTTCGACGAAGGGCACGAGACGCGACACCGGGCGTACCAGACCGCGCGGCAGCAACTGGTAATCCTCCACCTGGTTGGCGAAGCGCGCTGGCGCACGCAGCTTGTGGGTCGCCGCGCTGGCCAGGATCACCGCGACCGCGAGGGCGGCGGCGATGATGAATATGGGATCAAGTTGCATGGCTGCACCTCGTCAGTGGCTGAGGATCTGGGTCGCGGTCTTCTGGATCCGTTCCATGGTGCCGGTGTGCTTGCCGCTCTTCAGGTCGAATACTTCCAGACCGCCGGCGATGTTGGTGCCCAGCAGCAGGGGGTTCTCGTCGCTGGTGGCTTGCAGGCTCCAGATCGGGTTCGGTGCTTCCAGGGTGCCGATGCGCTTGTGCGTCTTGAGGTCGTAAACCCAGACGATTGGGCTCGGGTCTTCCCACTTCATCGCCTCATGGGCGTCATGCATCAGCACATATAGACGATTCAGCTTGGGTGCGACGGTGATCAGCTGCCAGCCGCCAGGCGCCCAGCCAGCCTTCTTCTCGGCGGCGTCAGTCACCAGCTCCCAGGCTTCCAGGACCTTCGGCTGCTTGCCGGAGAAGTCCACGCCGCGCACGGTGCCGGTGGTGGTGACGAAGTAGTAGATGTCGCCCACGGCGTAGGCGCGCTCAACCAGCTTCTCGGCGTTGGGGTCGAAGAAGGCGGTGTGAGTGCGGGAGACTTCCTTGCCTTCGTCGTTCAGCGTCAGCAGTTGCAGACTGCCGTCACCGCACAGGGAGGCGAAGGAACGCTTGCCCACCGGGTAGTTCAGCACGCAACCGGGGATGGCGATTTCGCCGGCTACGGCCTTGGCCTTGACGTCGACCACGGTCACCGAAGTGGACGGGGTGAAGTTGTAGACGTAGACGAAGCGGTCATCCGAGCTGGTGCCCAGGGAGTAGCGCTGGGTCAGGGCCTCGGCGCGCTTGGTGGGGATCAGCACTTCATAGGAGGGGGACAGGGTGCTGGTGTCCCACGCGGTCAGCACGTCGGTGCGGGTGCCACGGGTTCCACGGGAGTAGAACAGGTCGGCGGTGAACAGCGTCTTGCCGTCGCGGCTCAGGGTAGAGGGCGCGGCGAAGCCGGTGGGCACCATGCCGAGCATTTTCTTCTTCTCGGGGTCGACCACAGTCACGCGACCGGCGACGAAGCTCTCGAACTCGACGTCGACGATGTACGCGCGGTGCGGTTCCGGCGGGAAGGGCAAGGTGGTCTGGCCGATGCCTGTATCGGCCGGCAGCTCGGCACTGGCATTGCCGAGGCCGATGAGCGAGACGCCCAGGGCCAGCGTTGATTGGGCGAGGATCCTGGTTATTCGCATTGGGGCGGCTCCCTGAATTATTGGACTTTGTTGCGGGTGCAGGGCAGAAATCTGCAGTCCTAGTCTGCCCCTGGCGGTCGGCGTGGAGCTTGTTGTCCGTGCCAACCCCTTGTGTGCCTGTGCCACTTCTTTTGGCAGGCTGCCAACGCTTTGGAGAACGCGCCAGAAAGCATAGACCCGGTGCGGGATGTGATGGGGGAGGGGCTGATTGCGGGAGTGAATCGGGGGCAGCGGCGCTGCCCTTGGCGATTGAAATCGCCCCTACAAGGTATGTGGCTTGGGGTTCTCTCTTGTGGGAGCGAATTCATTCGCGATTGAAATCGCTCCCACAGGTTTCGGTGTCGCAGGGGAAACCCTGCCAGGCTGTCAGGTCCCCGACTTCAGCTTCGTCCAGGCACGGGTGCGGGCACGCTCGGCATTGCGCTCCAGCGGCAGCAGGGTGAAGAGGGTGGCCTGGGCCTCGGCGGTGGGATAGAGGTTGGGGTTGTTGCGGATTTGCGGGTTGACCAGGGCGGTGGCGTCCTTGTTCGGGTTCGGGTAGCCGACGAAGTCACTGACCGGGGCGATCACCTGGGGCTGCAGCAGGTAGTTGATGAAGGCATGGGCGTCCTCTGGGTTCTTCGCGCCTTTGGGGATGGCGAGCATGTCGAACCACACCGGTGCACCTTCCTTGGGCAGGCGCATGTCCACCACCACGCCGTTGCCCGCTTCCTTGGCACGGTTGGCCGCCTGGGAGAAGCTGCCCGAGTAGCCGACGGCCACGCAGATGTCACCGTTGGCGATGTCGGCCATGTACTTGGAAGAGTGGAAGTAGGCGATGTTGGGACGGATTTTTTGCAGCAGCTCGGCGGCCTTGTCGTAGTCCCTGGGCTGGTTGCTGTTGGGCGGAAGACCCAGGTAATGCAGCGCAATGGGCAGGATTTCCGACGGCGAATCCAGCAGCGCCACGCCGCATTGCTTGAGCTTGGCGATGTTCTCTTCCTTGAAGATCAGGTCCCAGCTGTCCACCGGGGCGTTCTCGCCCAGGGCCGCCTTGACCTTGGCCGGGTTGAAGCCGATCAGCACCGTTCCGTACATGTAGGGCACGGCGAAGCGGTTGCCCGGATCGTTGGCCTCGATCAGCTTCATCAGCTGCGGGTCCAGGTGGTTCCAGTTGGGCAGCTTGCTGCGGTCGAGCGGCTGGAACACGTCGGCCTGGATCTGCTTGGCGAGGAAGACGTTGGACGGCACCACCACGTCATAGCCGGAGTTGCCGGTGAGCAGCTTGGCTTCCAGCGCTTCGTTGGTGTCGAAGATGTCGTAGATCAGCTTGGCGCCGTTCTCCTTCTTGAAGTTGTCCAGCGTCTGCGGGGTGATGTAGTCGAACCAGTTGTAGACGCGCAGGGTGCGTTCTTCGGCCAGGGCCTGGGTGGCGAGCAGGCCGCACAAAGCGGCGCCCAGGAGGCGGGGGAGTCTGTGCTTGATCAATTGCGGCAACCTTTGGGTGGGCTTGAGTGGGGCCTAAATCGATATCTATCTGTTTAGGTCGCAAATATGAAAGCAAATGCCGCGCCATATAAATGGAAAGGCCGATATAGATCGGTTAATTGGTCGAGGGAGCGAGGATTGTGGCGCGTGGGGATTACCGGGCGTAACGAGCAGTGGCACCGGGCTACCCAGTTCTCAGGGGCTACGAATCCGTTGTAGGGGCGAATTCATTCGCCCCTACAAGAACCCGGTCTGCCGGCTGGATTCAGATAGCAATCACCCGCACCAGTTGCCAGGCAGCGAAACCCAGCAGGAACACGCCGGCAGTACGGTCGATCCACTGCATGGCGCCCACACCCAGACGGTGGCGAACGGTGGACACGCCCAGGCTCAGTGCCAGCCACCAGAGGGCTGAGCCGCAAAACACGCCCAGCACCATCACCAGGCCGTCCACCCCGCCCAGGGCCTCGCCGCCGGACAGGGTGGCGAAGATGGCGATGAAGGACAGGATGGTCAGCGGGTTGCTCAGGGTCAGCAGGAACACCGAGACGAATGCCGGCAGCACATGCACCGGGTCGTTGGCACTGGCCGCGTGCTCGGGCGGGGTGGCACGCAGCATCTTCAGGCCCATCCAGGCCAGGAACAGGGCGCCGACTATGGCGAGCGGGGTGGCCAGCGCCACGAAAGCGCGGGTGATGGCGCCGATACCGAAGGCTCCCAGGGCCCCGTAGCAGGCATCCGCCGCCGCGGCGCCCAGACCGCTGATGAAACCGATGCGTGCGCCATGGCCCAGGGTGCGCTGGATGCACAGTAGGCCGATGGGGCCCACCGGCGCGGCGATGGACAGGCCGATCAGGACGGATTTGAGAAACAGCAGGGCCGCCATGATCAGGCTCCGGAGACAGTGGACGTGGGCAATATTTTGCGTTGCACTGCATTGAGTCTGAATGCAGGGATTACGGAAGTTTTTGCTGATCGCCTGAATAATTTACGAAATTGGCCTGGGAGGCCTGAGAAAAATGGAGCTCGATGCCAAGTCCTGGAAAATCCTGCAAGTGGTGCAGCGGGAAGGGCGCATTTCCCTGACGGATCTCGCCTCACGAGTGGCGCTGTCCTTGCCGGCCACCTCCGAGCGGCTCAAGCGCCTGGAGGAGGCTGGGGTGATCGAGGCCTATTGCGCCACCGTCTCGCCGGAGAAGGCCGGTTACGGGGTGATGGCGCTGATCGGCATGACCACCCCGCAGCCGGACAAGGCGCGACTGATCGCCCAGTTGCAGCAGATGCCCGAGGTGCTGGAGTGCCTGCATGTCACCGGGCAGGACTCCTTCATCCTGCGGGTGGTGACCCGCGACATCCGCCACCTGGAACGCTTTGTCGGCAGCATCAACCACTTTGGCGAGACGCGGACGTCCATCGTCATGTCCGCGCCCATTCCCCTGCGTGGCGTGGAGCCGCCGCGCGATTGACCGCTCGATATAGGGCAGCTGCGCCGCCCATGGCGATTGAAATCGCCCCCACAGGGTGTGTCCTGGAAGTTCTTTTGTGGGAGCGAATTCATTCGCGATTGAAATCGCTCCCACAGGTCACGGTATTGCCGGTGGATACTTGTGGGGGCGAATTCATTCGCTTACCGGACCGCAGGGTTCGGCCTTTGAATCTGCAGGGGGCAGCTGCGCCGCCCTTGGCGATTGAAATCGCCCCTACAGGTAATTAGCGAGCTGCGCTGCTCGTTTCTGTCATATGGCGGCAATCTGCCATACGGTGTCACGGCCCCGGTTGACTTTGTTTAGAATGCGACCCGTTTTCAGCCGCCCGTTCCGGGTTGGCTTTCCGCTTGATAGGTTTTTCATGCTCACGGGCAGCTACGACTATTCCCTTGTTCTCATTTCCCTGCTGGTGGCCATCCTCGCGTCCTATACGGCGCTGGACCTGGCCGGGCGGGTGACCAGCAGCCAGGGACGTGGCGCGGTGCTTTGGATCGGCGGCGGTGCCGTTGCGATGGGCATCGGCATCTGGTCCATGCACTTCATCGGCATGCTCGCCTTCAGCCTGCCCATTCCGTTGGGCTACGACCTGCCGCTGACCTTGCTGTCGCTGCTGATCGCGGTGCTGGTATCCGGCTTCGCCCTGTGGCTGGTGAGCCAGCCTGAGCAGCCCTGGTTGCAGCTCCTCTGCGGCGCACTGACCATGGGCGCCGGCATCAGCTCCATGCACTACATGGGCATGCACGCCATGCGCATGCTGCCTGGCATCGACTATGACCCCGGCCTGTTCTCACTCTCCCTGGCCATTGCGGTGGCCGCCTCCGGCGCGGCGCTGTGGATTGCCTTCCGCCTGCGCCGGGACACCCCCTATGTGCGCCTGGCGCGGATCGGCGCGGCCCTGGTGATGGGTGTGGCCATCGTCGGCATGCATTACACCGGCATGGCAGCGGCCAATTTCCCCTTGGGCAGCGTCTGCGGCGCCGCCATCGCCGGGCTCGATAGCCGCTGGCTGGCCAGTCTGGTAATCGCAGTCACCCTGGCGATCCTCGCCATCGCGCTGCTCACTTCTGTGCTGGATGCCCGCCTGGAAGCGCGTACCGCCCAGCTCACCACCTCGCTGGAGCGGGCCAACCAGGAGCTGACTCACCTGGCCCTGCACGACAACCTCACCAAGCTGCCCAACCGCACCTTGCTGGAAGACCGCATCGACCAGGCGATCCACAGGGTGGACCGCAACGGCGGCTGCTTCGGCCTGCTGTTCATGGACCTGGACGGCTTCAAGCCGGTGAACGACGCCTTCGGCCACCACGTGGGCGACCTTCTGCTGCGGGCGGTGGCCCAGCGGCTGAGCAGCCATCTGCGCACCGAAGACACCTTGGCGCGCATCGGTGGCGACGAGTTCGTCCTGCTGGCCAACCTTGGCGAGCCCGACGATGCCGTGACCCTTGCCAGCCAGTTGGTCGCCCTGGTGGGCAATGCCTTCATGGTGGGCGGTCAGGAGCTGCGGGTTTCTACCAGTGTCGGCATTGCCCTGTACCCCGGCGATGGCGCTACCCGTGAAGAGCTGCTGATGAATGCCGACGCTGCCATGTACCACGCCAAGGGTGCAGGCAAGAACGGCTACAGCTTCTTCGAACAATCGATGAACACCAACGCGCGCAATCAGCTGCAGTTGCTCCACGACCTGCGCCAGGCGCTGGACGCCCGGGAGCTGGAGCTGCATTACCAGCCCAAGTTCGCCGCCGCTGACGCCCAGCGGGTGATCGGCGCCGAGGCGTTGCTGCGCTGGCAGCACCCGCGCCGTGGCCTGCTGATGCCTGACCAGTTCATTGCGCTGGCAGAGAAGACCGGCCTGATCATCCCCATTGGCAACTGGGTGCTGAACGAAGCCTGCCGGCAGATGAGCCGGTGGTACGCCGAAGGCCGCCACGACTGGCGTGTGGCGGTGAACCTCTCGGCCCTTCAGTTCTGCCATGCCGGACTGATCGACAGCGTGCGCAACGCCCTGGAGCGCCACGCGCTGCCGGCCAACTGCCTGACCCTGGAAATCACCGAAACCACTGCCATGCAGGACGCCGACGCCAGCCTGGCGATCCTCCGCAAGCTGGCCGAGATGGGTGTCGACCTGTCCATCGATGACTTCGGCACCGGCTACTCCAGCCTGCTGTACCTCAAGCGCCTGCCCGCCAACGAACTGAAGATCGACCGTGGCTTCGTTCGTGACCTGGAGCGCGACAGCGATGACGCGGCCATCATTTCCGCCATCGTCGCCCTCGGCCAGGCACTGGACCTGCGGATTGTCGCCGAAGGGGTGGAGACCGAATCCCAGCAGGCCTTCCTGACGGGGCTGGGTTGCGACTCGCTTCAGGGCTTCCTGTTCGGCAAGCCGGTGCCGGCGGATCAGTTCATGGTCGGTGTCGAGGCGATGGCCTGACCGGGAGCGATTCCCAATGGCACGCCTCAATCCCAGGGCGCATGCAAACCCAGTAGGGGCGATTTCAATCGCCAAGGGCAGCGCCGCTGCCCCACCGTCAATCGCGGTCCATACTTCAGGTCGAATCCAATTACAGGGAACGACCTCCATGAGTCCACGGGTGCGGGCCTTCTTCGATGAGGCCACCTGTTCCTACAGCTATGTGGTCAGCGACCCGGCCAGTGGCCGCTGCGCTATCGTCGACCCGGTGCTGGACTACTGCGCCGCCAGCGGGCGCATCTCCCATGTGGGGGCCGAGCGGATTGCCGCCTACGTGCGCGAGCAGGGGCTGACGGTTGACTGGCTGCTGGAAACCCACGTGCACGCCGATCACCTGTCCGCCGCCGCCTGGCTCAAGCACGAACTGGGCGGAGCGCTGGCCATCGGCGGACATATCACCCAGGTGCAGCAGCGCTTCGGTGCGCTGTTCAATGCCGGAGAGGAGTTCCCCATCGACGGCCGCCAGTTCGACATTCTGCTGCAGGACGGCGATCGCCTTGCCATCGGTAACCTGGAGTTGTTCGCCATCCATACGCCGGGCCACACGCCGGCGTGCATGACCTACCTGGTCGGGGATGCCGCCTTTATCGGCGACACCCTGTTCATGCCCGACTACGGCACCGCTCGCTGCGATTTCCCCGGTGGTGACGCTCGTGCCCTGTACCGTTCCATCCGGCGCCTGTTCGGCATGCCGGGCGAAACCCGCCTGTTTCTCTGCCACGACTACAAGGCGCCGGGGCGCGATGAGTTCTGCTTCGAGACCACGGTGGCCGAGCAGCGCGCGAACAATGTCCACGCCCGCGAGGGGATCGATGAAGAGACCTTCGTCGCCATGCGCACCGCGCGGGACGCCACCCTGAACATGCCCGCCCTGATCCTGCCGGCGGTGCAGGTGAACATGCGTGCCGGCCAGCTGCCGCCCGCCGAAGCCAACGGTATCCGCTACCTGAAGATTCCCATCGACACCTTTTGATATCCGGACGCCACCCGGCCTTTCGGCAATGTTCCCAGTCTGGCGCCGGTCGGAGCAGCGGATCGTGTCGATCTCCATGCGGCAATCCACCACACGGCATTGCCGCTTCCGGCCCTGGAACGCCGGTGCTAGAGTCCCCGCCCATGAAATTCGCCCGCCAAGACCGCTCGCTGATTGCCTGGATGCTGTACGCCTGCGTCCTGTTCAATCTGTTCGCGTGCGGCCTGCACCACGGCCAGGCGATGGGGCTGGAACTGAGCGGCATCGGCGGGCAGTTCTGCTCTGGAGATTCCGCCAGCGGTCCGGCCCTGGACGGTGACTTCGGCGGCAGCGCCGCCAGTAGTTTGTCCAGCCTCTTCAAATGTCCGCTCTGCGCTGGCGTCATTCTCGGCGCCGTTGCCGTGGTGCTGCTGTCCTGGCTGCTCGGTGTGGGCAGGGCGCCTTTGCTTCCCCGCTCCGGGGGTGACCAACATCCGCCGCGCCATGCCTGGCCTTCGGCCAATCCTCGGGCTTCCCCGCTCGCCTGACATCGCTCCAGCCCCGGATTCTTCCGTCTGAACCCTGCTGCCGGCATCCCTTTTTCGGGATGCCGCCGCTGCCCCGTCGTCCACGTAACCGGATTCGCCGATGCCCATGGCTGCTCCACGCATCCGCCATCGTCACGCCCATTCCACGGCCTTGCCCGTGCGGATGCGCGTGGGCCTGTGGCTGGGGCTGTTCGCGATGCTGGCGATCTACTTCGGTGCCCTGGCATCCCAGGTTCGCGTGGCGCAAGCGGAGCTGCCCGGCTGGCTCACGGAGCTGGCCTGCGACCACGGCGAACAGCCGTCTCCGATGCCCAGCCACCATGGGTCGGCATCACCTCTGGATGCCTGCGGCTATTGCAACCTGCTGGCGGCGAGCCCGGCCCTGGGCAACACGCTGCCGGCTGCCGCCCTGGCGGTGCCCGTCGAAGGTGCTCCGAGACGGCCCCGGTTCATTGGCCCGCCCGCGCAGGCGCCGTTGTTCCCCGGCGCCCGGCCGCGCGCGCCACCCCGTTCTTCCTGATTCGCCGACGCACTGCCCCGGAGGGGCAGCCTGACCATCGATTCTGGAAGACTCATGAAACAGCCCAACCAATCAGGCCGCGCTGCAGCGCGCCACTGCACCCGTCCTTTCATCCCGACCACTGCCCGCCTGCGCTGGCAGCAGGGTTTCGCCCTGTTCCTCGGATTCTCCCTGTGCGGAGTCGGCGTGGCGGAGGAGCGACTGCCGGAGGAGATCGAGCCCACGGTCGTCACCGCCGTGCAGCAGAGTTCGCCCCTGACCGTCGTGACGGACCCGAGGGACCCCCGCCAGCCCGTTCCCGCCAGCGACGCGGCCGACTACCTGAAGACCATTCCCGGCTTCTCCGTCATCCGCAACGGCGGCACCAATGGCGACCCGGTGCTGCGCGGCATGTTCGGCTCGCGGCTCAACCTGCTCACCAACGGCGGCCTGATGATCGGCGCCTGCCCGGGCCGTATGGACGCACCGAGCTCCTATATCTCCCCGGAAACCTTCGACCGGCTCACCGTGATCAAGGGGCCGCAGACAGTGCTCTGGGGCCCCGGCGCTTCTGCCGGCACCGTGCGCTTCGACCGTGAACCGGAGCGCTTCGGCGAACTCGGAAGCCGCCTGCGTGGCAGCGTACTGGCCGGTTCCAACGGACGCTTCGACAAGGTGCTGGACGGCGCCCTGGGCAGTGAACTTGGTTACCTGCGCGTGGTGGGCAACCAGGCCCAGGCGGACGACTACGAAGATGGCAGCGGCGATACCGTGCCGTCGCGCTGGAGCAAGTGGAACGGTGACGTAGCACTGGGCTGGACGCCGGACGCCGACACCCTGGTGGAACTCACGGCAGGCAAGGGCGACGGCGAAGCACGCTACGCTGGACGCGGCATGGACGGCAGCCAGTTCCTGCGGGAAAGCCTCGGCCTGCGATTCGAGCGCAGCAACCTCGGCGGTGTGTTGGACAAGTTGGAAGCGCAGCTCTACTACAACTACGCCGACCACGTGATGGACAACTTCCGCCTGCGCAGCCCCGATCCCGCCAGCTCGATGCCCATGCCGATGGCTTCGAACGTCGACCGCCGCACGGTGGGCGGGCGTTTCGCCGCGACCTTCAGGTGGACCGACGTGGAATGGGTAGCCGGTCTGGACCTGATGCGCAGCGAACACCGCAAGCGCAGTTCGCGTTTCGACATGATGAGTGGCCGCTTCACCGACGCCGATCAGTTCCCCTGGAGCAAGGACGCGCTGTTCCACAACTACGGCCTGTTCTCCGAGGCCACCTGGAACGTCGCGCCGCGCAATCGCCTGGTGGCGGGCGGCCGCCTGGACCGCGCCTCCGCCGAAGACTTTCGTGCCACCAGCGGCATGATGGGCCGGGCCAACCCTACCTTCGGCGAAACCCGTGCCGATACCTTGCCCAGCGGTTTCGCGCGCTACGAGCACGACCTGGCCGATTCGCCCACCACCCTCTACGCCGGGCTGGGACACGTGCAGCGCTTCCCCGATTACTGGGAGCTGTTCTCGCCGGGACGCGGCCCGGCCGGTTCGGCCAATGCCTTCGACGGGGTGAAGCCGGAGAAGACCACCCAACTCGACTTCGGCGTGCAGTACCAGAGCGGCGACCTGGAAGCCTGGGCGTCCGGCTACGTGGGCCAGGTGCGCGACTACATCCTGTTCACCTACACGCCGGGGATGATGGGCCCCACCTCCCGCGCCGAGAACATCGACGCCCGCATCATGGGCGGTGAGCTGGGAGCGGCTTGGCGCCTGGATCGCCACTGGAAGAGCGACGCCACCCTGGCCTACGCCTGGGGCAAGAACAGCTCGGACGACGAGGCCCTGCCGCAGATGCCACCGCTGGAAGCGCGCCTCGGCCTCACCTATGAGCAGGACAACTGGAGCGCCGGCGGCCTGTGGCGCGTGGTGGCGGCGCAGAACCGTGTGGCCGAAGGCAAGGGCAACGTGGTGGGGCAGGACTTCGGCAAGAGCGCCGGTTTCGGCGTGTTCTCCCTCAACGCCGCTTACCGTCTGAGCCCAGAGCTCAAGGTCAGCACGGGCGTCGACAACCTCTTCGACAAGGCCTACGCGGAACACCTGAACCGTGCGGGGGACGCCGGGTTCGGCTTCCCGGCCGATCCGGTGGCCATCAACGAGCCGGGGCGTACGCTCTGGACCAAGGTGGATTTCAGCTTCTAATGAAGTGCAGCTGCCGGCCCTTGCGGTCGGCAGTCATTGGCGGGACGGGCAGGGCGCTTTTCCCGACGAAGGGTAGTGCCAGGACGCCATCACGGGACAGGCGGACCGGGGGGCTGGCAGCACGGGCATATAATGGCAACGCAGTACTACCAGAGTTATGCACCCTCGCCATCTTGTTGATCGTGTTCGTGCCGACTCTGACGGAAGGTGGGGCCCAGCGTTTTTCTGACGCGGCGCAAGGCCCATGCACCAACCGGAAGAGAGAGGCGGTTCGCCCGGTCCACCCATCACGGCCAGCGACCCTGCAGCGACTTTTTCCTTTTCGGAGGCCCTCGGGTTACGAGGCCAGCTTGCCCTTGCCACAAGGGTTCATGGAGTACCCCCTCTCTTTTTGTATTGCGGCGGCCCGCCGGACACCCCAGTGGGCGCCTGCGAGGAGGTATCGACATGAAAAGACCCACAGCCCTCACCATTCCTGTCCTGCTGCTCGCCGGAGCGCTGGCGGCCAGTGTTCTGGCTGCCACTGACCCGGCGGCCAGTGGCTTGGCTGCCGATGATCCGTTGGCCGCTGACCCGGCCGCCGTCAACGCAGTGCTGCGCTTCAGGGGCGGCATTGGCGTGATTCCGGTTTCCAGCGGACAGGGTTTGGAGGCTATCGCCACTGTGGTCAACCGAAACCTGGTGCGCGGTGTGCAGCCAGCCGGGCAGATCTGGGTGATCCGCAATTTAAATGCGCAGGTGAGCGCGACCGGTGACCTTGTGGCACTCGGCCGTGGCCTGGTCCTGGGTGGGGGCAACAGCATCGGCAGGGCTACTGGGCAGTCGGTGTTCGCCACGCTGTTCTGTGGCGCAGTGGCACCGTTCACGGAGCACAGCACCAACCTGGCCGGCGTGCCGCTGACCGACGAAGGTGACTTCGTGATCCGTGACGTGTTCACCCCCGCACCACCAACCCCATGCGACAGCCCCGTGCTGCTGATTCGCAATGCGGCCAATCAGAGCTGGTTCGCAGCGGGTATCCCGCGGGCCAGGATCGTCCAGCCGGACGAAGAACCTCCGATTGATAACCCACCGCCAGTGGACAACCCGCCGCCAGCCGAACCTCCGGCCATGCCTTGAAGTCCTGGTCTTTCTCTTTCCACTGATGGCTCCCTCTCTCTCCGGAGGGAGGGGCGCCGATTTCGCCAATCCGTCACCGCAGTCTGAATCCTGGTCACCGGCCTATCCCGGCTGGCCCGGCTCCCGGATATACTCGCCGGCATCTCCCCTGACCCATACGACTGGAGGGTGCCGTGGATTACCTCGGTGCATTGCTGGCCATTTCCGGTGTCCTGATGCTGAGCGTCGTCAGCCCCGGCCCCAACTTCGCCATCGTCACCTCCACCGCGACCCTGCGCTCCCGACGTGCTGGTGTGGCAACCGGATTGGGCCTGGCCGCCGCTTCCGCCACCTGGGCGCTGCTGGCCGTGGCAGGGCTTGGCCTGATCGTCACGCAGGTGGAATGGCTCTACCTCGGCATCAAACTGGTCGGTGCCCTGTATCTCATCTGGATCGGCGTGCGGATGATTCTCGGCGCACGCAAGCCGCTGGCCACCGCGCCCGACACGCTTGAATCGGGCGTCTTCGCCGCGGCCCGCAAGGGCTACCTGGTGAGCATGACCAACCCCAAGGCGCTGGCCTTCTACGGCAGCATCTTCGCCGTGATGGTCCCGGCCCATGCGCCCGCCTGGTTCTACGCGGCCATCGTCAGTATCGGCGCCAGCGTCTCCTGCCTCTGGTATTGCGGGATGGCGGTGCTCTTCTCCAGCCCCGCCGTGCGCGGTGGCTTCATGCGCTTCAAGGCGGTGTTCGAGACCCTGATGGGGGTGTTTCTGCTGGGCATGGGCGGCAGGCTGCTGCTCAGCCGCTGAAATTCATGCTGCGGGGGCAAATCCTTTCGCGATTGAAATCGCTCCCACACCTGCATCGCTGCATCGAACGGTTCCGTAGGATGCGGTGGAGCGGAGCGATACCCATCATCGATCGAAGGGCGGACCTGCGGCCCGCTTGGCGATTGAAATCGCCCCTACAGGTGAATCCCAAGGCCGACCTTTGGCGGTTGGGCAGCTTTCTTTTTGTGGGGGCGAATTCATTCGCTATGGGCGGCGAAGCTTCCCCCTAAGGCATGTGCTTGCCCTGGAACGAGGCATGCTGGCTACGTATTACTACGTAGCCGTGCTTCGTAGTTGTGCGAATTTCTCCGTAGCCGCCACGCGCCGATAGTGTCGGCTGCCCCTATCCGGGCATAAACAACAACAAAAGCCGCCGCAGGTGACCCCACGCGGCAGGAGACCATTCCATGACCCAACTGGCTTCCCGAATTGCCTGGTTCGCCGTTGCCCTGCTGGGCGCATTTGCGCTGGGCACCGTGGCACTGCGTCGGGGCGAAGCGATCAACGCCCTCTGGATCGTTACTGCTGCAACCGCGATCTACCTGATTGCCTACCGTTACTACAGCCTGTTCATCGCCAACAAGGTGATGCAGCTGGACCCCTCCCGTGCAACGCCTGCGGTGTTGAACAACGACGGTCTGGACTACGTTCCGACCAACAAGCACATCCTCTTCGGTCACCACTTCGCCGCCATCGCCGGCGCCGGCCCGCTGGTGGGCCCGGTACTCGCTGCACAGATGGGCTACCTGCCCGGCACGCTCTGGCTGATCGCCGGCGTGGTACTGGCCGGTGCGGTGCAGGACTTCATGGTGCTGTTCCTCTCCACCCGTCGTAACGGCCGCTCGCTGGGCGACATGGTCCGTGAAGAGATGGGCCGGATTCCGGGCACCATCGCCCTGTTCGGCTGCTTCCTGATCATGATCATCATCCTCGCGGTGCTGGCGCTGATCGTGGTGAAAGCCCTGGCCGAAAGCCCGTGGGGCATGTTCACCGTGATGGCGACCATCCCGATTGCGGTGTTCATGGGCGTGTACATGCGCTACATCCGCCCGGGCCGCATCGGTGAGATTTCCCTTATCGGCGTGATCCTGCTGCTGGCCTCCATCTGGCTCGGCGGCATCGTGGCGGCCGACCCCGTCTGGGGCCCGGCCTTCACCTTCACCGGCGTGCAGATCACCTGGATGCTGATCGGCTATGGCTTCGTCGCTGCCGTGCTGCCGGTGTGGCTGATCCTCGCTCCCCGTGACTACCTGTCCACATTCCTCAAGATCGGCACCATCGTTGGCCTCGCCATTGGCATCCTGATCATCGCCCCCGAGCTGAAAATGCCGGCGCTGACCCAGTTCGTCGACGGCACTGGCCCGGTGTGGAAGGGCACCCTGTTCCCGTTCCTGTTCATCACCATCGCCTGTGGCGCGGTCTCCGGCTTCCACGCGCTGATCAGCTCCGGCACCACGCCGAAACTGCTGGCCAACGAAACCCATGCCCGCTACATCGGCTACGGCGGCATGCTGATGGAATCCTTCGTCGCCATCATGGCCATGGTCGCCGCCTCGGTGATCGAGCCGGGCGTGTACTTCGCCATGAACAGCCCGCCGGCCGTGGTCGGCGCGGATGTCGCCAGTGTGGCGGCAGCGGTGAGCAACTGGGGCTTCGCCATCACCCCCGAGCAACTGGAGGCGACCGCCAGGGACATTGGCGAACACACCATCCTGGCCCGTGCCGGCGGTGCGCCGACCCTGGCCGTGGGTATCGCGCAGATCCTCCACCAGGTGCTGCCGGGTGAGAACACCATGGCCTTCTGGTACCACTTCGCGATCCTTTTCGAGGCGCTGTTCATCCTCACTGCCGTGGATGCCGGTACCCGCGCCGGTCGCTTCATGCTGCAGGACCTCTTGGGCAACTTCGTCCCGGCCCTGAAGAAGACCGAGTCCTGGACCGCCAACGTCATCGCCACCGCCGGTTGCGTGGCCCTGTGGGGCTGGCTGCTGTACCAGGGCGTGATCGACCCGCTGGGTGGCATCAACACGCTGTGGCCGCTGTTCGGCATCTCCAACCAGATGCTGGCCGGTATCGCCCTGATGCTGGGTTGCGTGGTGCTGATCAAGATGAAGCGCCAACGCTATGTGTGGGTGACCCTGATCCCGGCCACCTGGCTGCTGATCTGCACCACCACCGCCGGAGTGATCAAACTCATCGATCCGAACCCCGCCGTCGGCTTCCTGGCCCTGGCCAAGAAATACAGCGACGCCCTGGCTGCGGGGCAGGTGCTGGCGCCGGCCAAGGACATCGGCCAGATGCAGAACGTGATCTTCAACGCCTACACCAATGCGACCCTGACCGCGCTGTTCCTCTTCGTGGTGCTGAGTGTGCTGTTCTACGCCATCAAGGTGGGCCGCAATGCCTGGATGAAACCGGAGCGCACCGACAAGGAATCGCCGTTCCAGCCGATCCCGGAAGCCTGAGGAGGGCACCATGTTCAATGACCTCAGCCGCATGGGTAAGTACCTCGGGCAGGCCGCACGCATGCTCGTGGGCATGCCCGACTACGACAATTACGTCGAGCACATGCAGCGCAAGCATCCGGACAAGCCGGTGATGAGTTACGAGGAATTCTTCCGCGAGCGCCAGGAGGCGCGTTATGGCGGCGG